>JAYSPU010000021.1:0-6185 GCA_043721935.1 Bacteroidota bacterium
TCAATTACAGCGTCCTGACAATTTCCCTGTGTATAACGCAACTCAGCAGCTTCATAAGTAAGTGAATCCTGTGATGCATCAGATACATCAGCGTCGGGAACATTCTTTACATAGTTGACATAATCGTCTACTTTATTCTGCGATACACTAATGTTTTTAATTTGCACCAATGCTTCCTTCGACTCAGAAGTCTTTGGATATTTCTTTACAATATTTTTATAGGCAGTCATTGCTTTATCATCCTGATTGGTATTGTAATAAACCAATGCTTCACCCAATTCTGCTTTTCTCAAATAACTACCGGAAGGAAATTCGCTGATGATACGACGGTAATATTGTAGTGCATCATCGTAGCGACTCAGAATCATGCTTGCCTGACCGGCCTCATACAAACCATCATCGAAATAAACAGACTTCGGATATTTGTCAAACAACTTCTGAAGCGTCGCTACCTTATCACTCATTTTACCCTGAACACCCTGAATAACTGCTTTCTGAAAAATTGCATAATCGCTGGCTTTTGCTCCGGCATTGATTGCCTGGTTGTAGTAATCCAGCGCATTGCCCTGATCTCTCAACATAAAAAAGCAATCGGCAATTCTCAATAGTGCATCATTAAAACGAGCAAGATCGGTTTCTTCTTTCGTACGAATATATTTTCTGAATGCTGTTTGTGCTTCAGCATAATTTTCTCTTTTAAAATTTCCGTAGCCAATATTATAATTTGATAAGTTATAGATTTTAGATTTTACAGCAGCAGGTGTTAATTGAAAGTCGGCATACGAATGAATTGATGCATCGTAATTATTTAAACGATAGAACGCTTCAGCTTTCCAATATTGAGCATTTGCCACTAATGATTGATCCAGTGGATACGATAGTGAGGTAGTAAACAGTTTTACAGCATCAGCCGAATTATTATCCATAAACAATTCCACTCCGCGATAGTATGCTACACGTTGATAAGCTGCTTTGATTGACTGCGTTTTATTTTTCACCAGCTCAATGGCAGTCAACGCATCTTTATAATTTCTTGCATTCGCATATAAACCAACCAGCATTTCATTCACCTGATCGATGTATGCACTCTGCGGATAATTTTTCATGAAAGAAGTAAATCCTTCAATTGCTGCCGACTGAAAATTCAATTCGTACGATAGTTTTGCATAATTGAATTGAGACTCCTCCGTGATAACCGGATCAAATTTCATGCGAGCTGCAGACTGAAAAGCAAGACGTGCTGATCTTTTGTTATTTGACTTCAGGTAGCAATCGGCAAGATGGTAATAAGCATTTTGTCCAAGACTGTCTTCCACTCCGGTTACTTTTTGAAGAAACGGAATAGCCTTGTCATATTCTTTCGTTCGGTAATAAGCAAAACCCAATGCATAGTCATCTACACGACCGGAATTGGGTGAGTTCCTTTCATAATCGAGTAAATAAGGAATTGCACTCTTATAATCTTCTTTTCTGTAATACGACTCAGCCACCATGCGGCCAATTTCAATTCCGTTTTTTGAATTCGACGTGTCCAACACACCGGGAGCATATTTCAATACTTCGTCGTAACGGCCTTGTTTGTAATATATCTGTGTAATGTAGTATGGAACAACAGGAGCAAATGATTCAGAGGTTTTCAGTTTGCTAAAACACTCCAATGCCGTTGCATAATTTTCACTTACATAGGCAATGTGAGCATAATAATACTGCGCAGCGCTCGCATACTTCGAATCGCCGTCTTTCATTTTATAAAAAGCTTTTCCTGATTTATCGTAATCGTTGGTCATGTAATAAGCATAACCAAGTTTAAAATTGATTTCATCTTTTCTATCATCAGCCAAATCGATCTGATCAACTTTCTCTAACCACTCGATTGATTTTTTATAATTTTTGAGTCGGTAATAATAAATTCCCAGATCATACGTAGCATTTTGATCATTCACATTACCGGGATAGTCTTTCAAAAATCCAAGCAACAGGTATTCTGCATCTTTATGAAAAAGTTCAGCAGCACACTTCGCTACATAGTAAGAAGCATTACCTTTGGAGGCCACTGAAATATTCTCATGCGATTCCAATACGGACATGAATTCTTTTTGCGCAGCGGCATATTTCTGTTTTGTAAAAAGGTCGATTCCATTCAAGTATTGTCTTTCCGGATCAACAAATATGGCTGTTTGTTGAGCCATTGACCGGATTGAAATAAAAAGTAGTAACCAAAAAAGTCGTCTTGCCATTGCGTCAGGTAAAATTTGGGAATGAAACGGTAATTCCCTCAAAATTATTCTAATCGCCGTCGCAGAATGGCTTGTTCACTTGTGTATTACCAACATAGTTTTAAACACAGCAACCTTCTATAATAAGTCAAAGTATAAAGTTATTCTGACCCGAACCAATGAAAAAAACAATTCTCATCACAGCAAGTGTTATCATGTTTCTCTTTTCAGCTTGTAAAAAGGACAAAGTAGAAGTTGACTTAGACACGCAAACAGCCCAGGACAATTCATTGGCTGAAGGTGTTTTCAACGACATAAACAACATTGCCAATCAGGCCAGCAGCAATGGCTCATTGAGCACTTACCGTCTGACAGCTGAAGGACAAGAAGGAAGTTTATTGAGCACTTGTGCAACGGTGACCGTACGACCCGACAGTTCAGGAACCGGCGGAAGTGTAGATGTAGATTTCGGTCCGACTGCCTGCCGTTGTACAGATGGTCGTTTTCGTAAAGGAATGCTAACAGTTTATTACACGGGAGCTTACAGGGATTCAGGTACTCAAATCGTTTCGACTCTGAACAATTACTATGTTGGGCTTGATTCATTGAATCTATATAAGGTAGAAGGATCGAAAACCGTTGTCAACAGAGGCCACAATGGAAATGGACACCTGTATTTCACTATTGATGTTAACAATGCCCGGATTACCAATCCGTCCGGCGCAACGATGAGTTGGACATCGAGTCGTCAACGGGAATGGGTAGCAGGAGAAAACACGACAACTATCTGGATTGATGACGAGTACAAAATTACAGGCTCAGCAAGCGGCACTAATTTTTCCGGAACCGTTTTCACGGTATCTATTACGAGTCCGCTCATTTTTAGTCTTGGCTGTCCGAACATTAAACAAGGAATATTCGAATTGACCCCGGCGAACAAACCCACACGAACCTTTGACTATGGCGCAGGCACCTGTGATCCGTATGCAACGGTAACGGTAAGCGGAAGAACATTTAACATTGTGCTCCGATAAAGCGGGAAAAATAATGGATTAATTTCTCCAAACAGAGAAAAGATTCCGTCATTGCAGTCATTCCAATATGGATTTCAAAAAGAGATTCAATGAGTTTACAAATTAGCTGATCCTATTATCCGGTCTTTCGACGTATGAACATTTCCCCTACATTAGCACCAATGTATATTCTGAAAGTAAAAGGCACTGCAAAAATTCCAGACTACGTCCAGTTACGCGACGATAGTTTTACCTTGCTTGCTTATTTTCGGGTAGACCGACCGGAAAAGGCGATTACGAAAGTTGGTTTAGCCGATCGTGAAGAAGAATTGGTTCGATTAATTCAGGATATGCCATTTGGAAAAATTCAAAAACTACCCTGGTAAGCAAAATCACATGTCAGAACCAATTGTATTCATTGATCAAGCAAATATTTTTCAATCCAAAAATCTGGTCTTGAACAACGTTCACTTGCAGATTGACAAAGGAGAATTTATTTACCTGATTGGAAAAACAGGAAGCGGAAAAAGCAGTTTATTGAAAATGATTTATGGCGATGTAGCTCTTTTAGAAGGAACAGCACGAGTAGCAGGATTTGAACTTCAGCACATCAAAGACAAACAAGTTCCATTTCTTCGTCGCAAACTTGGAATAGTATTTCAGGATTTTCAATTGCTGACCGATCGCTCGGTAAATGCAAATTTGATTTTTGTACTTCAGGCAACAGGATGGAAAGACAAAGTAAAGATCAAGACCCGAATTGGAGAAGTATTGGAAAAAGTTGGTCTGGCAACGAAAGGATTTAAAATGCCGCATGAATTAAGTGGCGGAGAACAACAACGTGTAGTAATTGCACGTGCTTTACTCAACGATCCGGAATTAATTCTCGCCGATGAACCAACAGGAAATCTGGATCCTGAAACTTCAGAAGAAATCATCCGGCTTTTACAAAGCATCAGTAATAGTGGTCGATCAGTTTTAATGGCCACACATAATTACGGATTGATGGAAAAATTTCCTGCTCGCACAATCAAATGTGAAAGTGGAAAACTGATTGATACGCCTGTGGCAGTTCAGACAAGCTGAAATTAATCAACACTTTTTCTATTTGAATAGACTGATCAATCGTTCTGCATTTTTTACAACTGAAAATTGATCGAATAAAATTTTCTCCCGTTTTTCTATCTCAACCATTGAAAAATCATGCCCGGCCATCGCAGCCGTGATTGTCTTTTTAAAACTCAAATCGTCGTCTGCAATAACACAAAGTGATTCGAGTCCGGTGTTTTCAACCATTGGAGTATTTACAATACACGTTCGACCGGCATGTAAGGCAGCGAGCAATTTCAATTTTATTCCTGTCGACTGAAAAGTTGGCAAGACATTGCATTGTGCATCAGCAATTAGTTGATGAATTCGCTCAGGAGGCAAATGATCATACAAGGTAATATTCGGATAGAGTTTTACAGCCTTCTTAAGTTCATCCGACGGACGACTACCGGCTATAACAAGTTTAAATGGTATATCATTGTACACTTTATTGACAAGAAATAATGCAGCCTCGTTATTCTCACCAACGGCCAGATTACCATGATAAAAAGCATAATCACCACTTCCTTTTTTAATATTCACCTCTGTGAAAGGATGAAATGCAGAAATACTTTTTACATTTTTATTTAACGTCACAAAATGCGCTGCATCAGACGGAGAAATGGCGGCTATGGCAGCAGCTTTTTTCAAAACCACTTCGTACTTCAACAACTTTCCTGCTTCATTGTAGAAATAATATCGTTTGAAAATATTTTTCTCTACCCGAGCAAGGTTTTCATAATAATCGTGCTCCACATTATGAGTACGTACCACAATTTTCCGTTTTTCAAAGGCAGGATCATTCAGTAAAAAAGTAGAGTGAATTCCTTCCATTAGAATCGGATGCTCATCTTCCAGTAATCTCCTTTTCAAGTCCGCCGAATTTCGCGTAAGGACGATATAAGGCAGAGTGTTGAAGAGTAATGATTTGGTTGTATTGCGAGAATAGTAAAAGACATCTTTGCAAAAAGAATTTAACGATGCATCCGGTTTTCTACCGTACTCGAAACAATGCAATATAATGCGAACACCTTTTTCATGCAAAGACTTCAACTTATAATATACGTCAATAACTCCACCATAATCAGGCGGAGAAGGAACGTCAAAAGAAATTACATGTAAATCAGTCAAGCTCATTTTGTACGAGTGCCTTTAATTTTTCCCCTTCTAATTCCCAGCACAGTTCGGCAGCTGCAAGGTTTAAATTTTCTTTCCATGCGGCAAGTTTTGGACTGTTTATCATTTTGGACATTGCTTCAGCCAAAATATGCGGCTCGTGAGAAGGTGTGATTTCTCCAATGTTGTAATCGACCACAATTCTTTCCACTTCAGGAAGAGAAGATGCTAAGACAGGCAAACCGGCCTGGATGTAATCAAATAATTTATTAGGTAATGAATACCGGTAGTTGATATTGGAATCTTTATCGAGCGTCAGACCGAAGTCGGCCAGTTTTGTAAATGAAATTAATTTTTCAAACGGTTGCTTGGGAATGAAGAAAACACGATCAGCCAGATTTTTATTTTGGACTAAAGATTTAATATTCTCATACACATCACCACCACCGATAAAAAGCAAAGCAGCAGTCGGAATAAATTCCAAGGCCTGAACAGCTTCCTCCGCTCCCCGATCGACATTGATACCGGCGCCTTGAAAGAGGAACAAAGTCTTATCATTCGGCAAATTAAAATCGGCACGATTAAGTTCAACCAACTTCTGATGATTTCTTATTGGCAAATTACGAATGACATGAACATCAATTGCATATTCGTCACGGTACAATCCGGCAATGGAATCGTTTACTGTAATCATCCATTTTAAATTCGGCAAAATATTTTTCTCAATAAATTTCCAGACAGCACGAATGCG
>JAYSPU010000022.1:0-4467 GCA_043721935.1 Bacteroidota bacterium
AAATAGTATCGATTTCCGATTCTGAATCTTTTACCAGATTGCCCAATGCATCGTATTGGAAAAGCATGTTATGACCATCGGTACGGTTGTGAACTTTCAGCAGTCGATTATTCAGCTTGCGATACAAAGCGGAATTCTGACACGTAACCGTCGAGTCATAGAAATACTGCAAACTGTCAGCCTCTGCCCCATTCAAGCTATCTCTGAGCTGGTTCATGATATTTCCATTTGCATCGTAGGCGAAATCATTTCTGAAACGGTTGGCGTAAGTGGTTCCTGTACCCCAGGTGTTGGATGACAAGTTAGTGAATGATTTTGATTTCGTTTTGGTGAATACAAATTTAACAGACTGAAAATTGTTGCAATAATTCTTAAGCGAAAGTTTCTTTAAACTTAATAAATTTTTCGATTAACAAATAGCAGTAATTATAACTAACGACACGCCCGGGAGTAGAGTGATAATTTAGTTACGGCCATGCGGACGCTTCTATCTTTAACCTGGTAATTGTGCAAGTCACACGTTTAAACTTTAATTGCGGACGAATGCCCGCGGCAGTATTTACTGACATCGTATAAGATTAAATCTTTCGGATTTTTAATGCAACGGACGAATGTCCGTCGAAGCAGGAAATTATTCCTCCCGATACGAATTAGGGACATCATCAAGCGTCATTCCGCCCGTTATCAAAGACGTTAAATATTTGTAGGTCGGAATGACGCTTGACTGATTCTGTTAATTGGAAGTTGCTTACTAATTTCCGCTTAACATTCCGCCCAGCGGGCGAAGCGGTGATTATAATTTACAAACTTTCAAGCTAAGGAAAAGCGCTAAGACATTAATTACGGACGAATGTCCGCGGCGGTATTTACCTAATTTGTATAAGATTGAATCTTTCGTACTTTTAATGCAACGGACGAATGTCCGTCGAAGCGGTGGGAGGTAAATGCGGCACAGCGGCAAGTCTGTCGAAGCGCTGCGTAAATTGTATTTGATTACGATAATGCATAATATTATGAATGAAGAAGAATTAAAAAAGAAACTAACCCCTGAGCAATATCATGTGTTGAGGGAAAAGGGAACTGAGCGACCATTTACGGGGACATTTTATTTGCATAAGGAAAAGGGTGTTTATGTTTGTGGTGCTTGTGGAAGTGATTTGTTTACCTCTGATATGAAATTTGATTCGGGTTGTGGCTGGCCTTCGTTTGACAGGGAGATTGAAGGTGATAAGATCAGGAAGATTCGCGATACGGCTCATGGTATGATTCGGACGGAAATAGTTTGTTCAAATTGCAACTCACACCTCGGTCATATTTTTGATGACGGTCCTACAGATACAGGTATGAGATACTGTGTCAATTCTTTATCTCTTGATTTTAAAGAGAAGAAGGACAGCGAATAGTTTTTGGCTCGCTTCTTTTTTTGTTTTCATTCTGTAAATACCGATAAACCTTGCTTTTTTAAAAACTTACTTGTAGGTTTGGATGCCATCAACTATCGCTTATGGGTCCGGGTTCACTTTTATTGTTAATTCTGTGTGGAGTTGCTTTTTCAGGCGGAGGTATATTGGTCTCTCGTCTCTTATCTACCCGGAAATACAACAAACAAAAGGGTGAGGCTTATGAGTGCGGAGTGCCGACAATCGGAAATTCCTGGTCACAATTTAACGTTGGATATTATTTGTTTGCTTTGTTGTTCCTTATCTTTGATGTAGAATTGGTTTTTCTATATCCATGGGCAGTAGTAGCCAAAGAAGTGGGCATGCCGGCTTTGATTGAGATAACAATCTTTTTGTTCATTCTATTCCTTGGTTTTTTGTATGCTCATAAGAAAGGAGCGTTGAAATGGATGTAAAGGATATTAAAACACCGTCAGCTTTTCCGGGAGAAGTTCACCAAACTCCTGGAGGAGGAATACTGGTTTCAAAACTAGATGATGTCATTAACTGGGCGCGAAGCAATTCATTATGGCCATTGGTTTTTGGTACGAGTTGTTGTGCAATTGAAATGATGTCGACTGCTTCTGCAAAATACGACTGGTCGCGTTTTGGATTTGAGGTTGCACGGGCAACACCAAGACAAGCGGATGTGATCATCATTGCAGGAACGATTGTCAATAAAATGGCGCCTGTTCTCAAACGATTATACGATCAAATGCCTGAACCGAAGTATGTCATTGCCATGGGCGCATGCGCAACTTCCGGCGGACCATTTTTTTATAATACGTACTCCGTTGTCAAAGGAGCCGATCATGTTATACCTGTTGATGTTTATGTGGCCGGATGTCCGCCGCGACCGGAAGCGTTGTTACATGCTATGATTACATTACAGGAAAAGATTAAAAGCGGAGTGAAATAAAATGAAAGCGTGACGGAACAAATAAAAAATAAAATTCTTTCCATCATCCCGACTGCCATTTTGGATGAAACAGGAGAATGGTTGCAAATTAAATTGTCGCCTGAGGATTGGTCGAAGCATGCGTCGGATTTCAAACACGATTCTGATTTAATGTTTGATTACTTGTTTTGCCTCACATGTATCGATTGGAAAACACATTTCACCTTGGTGTATCATTTCACTTCTACAATGAGCAGAGAAAGTGTTGTTGTAAAGGTTGATCTGACTGATCGTGATCATGCTTTCATTGCATCTGTTGCATCGATTTGGAGGACGGCAGAATTTCACGAGAGAGAAGCATACGATCTTTTTGGTGTTCACTTCGAAGGTCATCCTGATTTACGGCGTTTATTTTTAACAGACGATTGGATAGGATATCCATTACGCAAAGATTATGAGGATCCGATAAACATGATTAAACTATAATTATGTTAGAAGAAATCGGAACTACAGATACAGGTGATGTTATAATCAACATCGGACCGCAGCATCCTTCCACACACGGTGTGTTACATTTGGTAATTACACTCAATGGAGAAACGGTAAAAAAAGTCGAACCGCATTTAGGATATATACATCGCAGCATTGAAAAAATGTGCGAGAGTTTAACGTACCGTCAGTTTATCTATGTGACTTCGCGCATGGATTATCTTTCATCGCACATCAACAATCACGCATGTGCTTTGACGGTGGAGAAAGGGTTGCAAGTAGAAATTCCATTGCGAGCTCAATACATTCGGGTAATCATGGATGAGTTGACCCGAATTGCTTCCCATCAATTGTGGTGGGGCGCAATGGCCATGGACGTCGGAGCGATTACACCATTTTTTCATGCTTTTCGCGAGAGAGAAATGCTGAATGATATCATGGAAGAAAATTGCGGCGCACGATTGACAATGAATTTCATGGTTCCCGGTGGAGTGATGTATGACATCCAGCCGAATTTTGTGCAACGTGTAAAAGACTTTCTTGCATTCTTCCGTTCAAAATTCAGTGAGTACGATGAAATGGTAACGAACAACTTTATTTTTCAGCATCGAATGAAAAATGTCGGATACATTTCAAAAGAAGATGCTATTTCATATGGTTGTACCGGTCCTGTAGGCAGAGCTTCCGGAGCAATCTGTGATATTCGGAAAATTGCTCCATACGATATTTACAATCAGGTTCAGTTTAAAGAACCGATTGAAACCAGCGGAGATTGTTACGGACGATATTTAGTACGAATGGAAGAAATGGTGCAGTCCATGTTCATCGTTGATCAATTGATTGACTCTATTCCTGAAGGAGACTTTCAAGCCAAGACAAAAGCTGTATTGAAGTTGCCGAAAGGAGAATATTATCAACGAGTAGAAACTGCCAGAGGAGAATTTGGTGTTTACATAATCAGTGAAGGAGGAACAACTCCTTACAGAATCAAATTCCGTTCGCCGGGCTTTTCAAATCTCTCTGCTTTGGATCACATGGCAAGAGGATCAAAGATTGGTGATCTGGTTGCCATCATGGGTTCATTGGATTTAGTTATACCGGATATCGATCGCTAATGATGAGTTTAGAACAAATCACCACTTCCATCCAATCGATGTTGCAAGGACATTTGTCTCCGACATTTGCATTGCTTGCTGAGTTTACGATTGTAGGAATTATGGTGCTGACACTTTTTGCCGTCTTGGGATTGGTACTTGTTTTCATGGAAAGAAAAGTTTCCGCTTACATGCAAATTCGGCTTGGGCCAAATCGTGTCGGTTACAAAGGGATTGCACAAACTTTAGCCGATACAATTAAGTTGGTAGTGAAAGAAGGATTAATGCCCAATGGTGCAGATAAATTTCTATTTAATCTTGCTCCATACATTGTAATGATATCAGCCATGTTGTTAATGGCACCGATTGCTTTTGCAAAAAACTTTCAGATTTGGGATTTGAATATAGGAGTACTTTACATATCGGCCATTTCATCTATTTCCGTTATCGGAATTTTAATGGCAGGATGGGCGAGTAATAATAAGTATTCCTTACTGGGTGCCATGAGAAGCGGAGCACAGATCGTCAGTTATGAATTGTCGGCCGG
>JAYSPU010000023.1:0-2663 GCA_043721935.1 Bacteroidota bacterium
ATCGCCGAACAATTAATCGGCAGTATCGATGACGATGGTTATTTGCGACGGGAATTGTCAGCCATTGTAGATGATCTAGCTTTTGCACAATACATTCAAACGAATACGGAAGAACTGGAGAAAGTTTTAAAAGCGATTCAGTCGCTTGATCCTCCGGGAATCGGCGCACGTTCATTGATGGAATGTTTGTTACTTCAACTCAACCGTAAAGTCAGTAAACGACCGTCGATCGATTTGGCAAAAAAAATTCTTTCTGAACATTTTGAAGAATTTTCAAAAAAGCATTACGAAAAAATTGCCCGCGATTTAAATATTGATGAAGAGGAATTGAAATCGGGCATCGATGAGATATTAAAATTGAATCCACGTCCCGGAAATGCAATCAATCAGGGACAGCGTTCTATTGAACATGTAATTCCTGATTTTATCATTACCAATACAGAAGGCGTACTTGAATTAACCTTGAACAGTCGTAATGCGCCTGACCTGCGCGTCAGTCGCGACTACAGAGAAATGATGGATCATTACAGCAAGGACAAAAAAAATGTAAAGGCAAATAAGGATGCTATTACTTTTGTTAAGCAAAAACTCGATGCTGCAAAATGGTTTATCGATGCAATTAAACAAAGACAGCATACCTTGTATCAGACCATGCACATGATCATGGATTATCAACATGAGTATTTTTTAGAAGGCGACATCCGGAAACTAAAGAAAATGGTCTTGCGTGACATTGCTGAAAAAATTAACATGGACATTTCAACCGTGAGTCGTGTTGCCAATAGTAAATATGTTCAAACACCATTCGGTACTTTTTTATTAAAAAGTTTTTTTTCTGAAGGAATGTCGACTGACAGTGGTGAAGAGGTTTCAAGTAAAGAAGTTAAACAAATTCTTACCGACTGTATTGGAGCTGAGGATAAACGAAAACCATTGACCGATGATGCGCTTACAAAAATACTGAACAAAAAAGGCTACAACATTGCCCGACGTACCGTTGCCAAGTACCGTGAGATGCTGGACATTCCTGTAGCACGATTGAGGAAAGAACTATGAGCCGGAAATTAGCCCAATTCATTTCGGTGGTTTTTCATCCGGTATTAATGCCGACGTATGCACTGCTTTTTCTCTTTCGACCAAATTCATTTTTTTCATATACCGTTCCTGATCTTTCAAGACTGGCATTGTACACAATTATCATTTTGAACACGCTGTTGTTTCCCGTACTGGTTTCCTATATACTGATCAGACGTGGGTGGATAAAATCTTTTGAAATGGAAAAAAGGGAAGAAAGACTTTTCCCATTCGTTGCAAATTTTTTATTGATGCTGGTAGCCTCGTTTATGATTTACAAGCTTCGCTTACCTCGTGTTTTTTATTTGTTAACGTTAGGAGCAGCAGCCTCAGTATTGGTTGCTATTTTTGTCAACTTCAAATGGAAAATCAGCATTCACATGATAGGCATTGGCGGATTGGTCGGAACCTTTTTCGGGCTCTCTACATTTCTACTTGTTGATCTAAGAATTCCCATTATTTTTTCCCTGCTTGTAGCTGGAGTAATCGGTACGGCACGAGTAAGTTTAGGTGCTCATCGTCCATTTCAAATCTACAGCGGATTTATTGTAGGATTTATTTGTGAATACATCCTGCTCAGTATCTGATTAAATTCCGATTGCAATTCCTACCGAGTAAGGGGTAATTTCAGGAGCCGTGTCTTTTTTGAAAACAGGAACAAGAGAATAGTAAAGACACAAGCCAACTTTTGAATAACCTAATCTAGCAGTTACACCATATTGGAATTTGTTCAGATTATTAATTCCATACGTTTTAGATTTTCCGTCTTTGTCTTCGTACTTAATATGACTTTGAAGAAGGAAGCCCGCTTTCATTCCTGCATTAAATTTGAAATTTTTGCCTGCAGTATTTGCTTTTGAATGTAACCGAAACTCCAGCGCGACATCAATAAAATTAAGCGACAATTTATTGGTTTCATATTTATAACTATCAGGAATAGGTGTTAAAAAAGTATGACCGGAAGTCTCCTGAATAAAAGCATTGGTATGTACATTTTGGGAACTGAATCCAATTCCGTAAGCAAATCCAACGGTATTGGAAGAGTTCATGCTTCCATCCAAAATTAAAAATCCAAACCCACGGGAGCGAAACGGTTTTCCTTCTATGCCGGTCGGTAGCTTTGTCCAATTGTCTGAGGTAAGACTCAAAATTAATCGATCCTGTTTAGACATGTAAGATTGAGCCTTCGGTGTTTTAACTACTTCCTGGCAATAAGCGTTGCCTGTGAATGAAAAGAAAAGAAGTACGGAAAGTAAGTGTTTCATAGCTGGAATTGTTTGCCTGAAAGTTACTGTTTCTGATTAGGAATACAAATAATTGCGAAAAGAGGAATACTTTCGCCCGGCGAGGCTGAATAACAACAATTTAATATATTTGGCTGCAATTCAAGCTTGCAACTCAAATAAAAAATTTACCCCTAAAAAATATTAACGAATGAATTTTCAAAAAACCGTATTCCTATTGATTCAATTTTCTTTAATGAATATTTTTGTTAATGCCCAAACCAATTTGATTGTAAAAAAAGGGCATGAAAACAAATTTGAAACAAATGAGCAACTAAGAAAAATTCTGGGAGCAGATAAGGAAGG
>JAYSPU010000024.1:0-2717 GCA_043721935.1 Bacteroidota bacterium
GATAAAAATATTCTGTCCCATTGTCCCGGAAGGTCCTGATACGCTTGGCCTAATCTATCGCCCTGGAAGATTACATTGTTTTGTGCTGTACCGTTGACAATTAATTGACCGGAAGTAAGCACGATTAAGCCGCTTCCCGGATGAAAATGAACATTGGTTCCCTCGTTAATAGTTAAACTGCAAGCAGAATCTACTAATGCATATCCATAAACAACATGCGGTTTATCATTTGTCCAGATGTCATTGCAGTTCAGAAGAAATAAAGATCCATTCGGAGAATTCGGAGGCGGTCGGTGAAAGTAGCAGTCTTGTCCCCATGCAACCAGGTCAACATCCTGCATGTTTCCATTGGTAATAAAGATAATGGAATCAGTTACGATGAGTGGATTATTAGTGTTGTTAGGATCTACAGTAACTTCTGCAAAAATGAAGAGACTATCGTTCGCCCCAATTTCAATATTCGAGAAAGACTTTCCCGGAACACCATCTACATTCAGTCTGAAATTGGAAGAAGAACCACCGGCAATGTAAAGTGAAGAAATTTTGATCGCCTTATCGTTTCTGTTGTAGACAGAAAAAATTTGTGTAGCGCTTCCCACCGATGTAAAGACAGTATCAAACACTAATGTGTCTTGTGAAAAAGCCAGTCGTGTGCCGCTGCCGGTATCAAATTCGTCTTTCTTACAACCTGCAATCAGAACGAAAAAAAGAGAAATGAATAAAAGCGGTTTCATTCTGGGAGAGAGGAGAAGTTGAGAGAGAGAGAAGATTGTATTCACAAATCCTGAACGAAATGCAGCCCGGTTTATTGGTAGCATTTCGTTCAAGAAACTAACTAATCAGGAAGGTTGTTGAGTTTCAGAAAACATTTTTAGTTTCTTCTTAAGCATTTCCATTTCGTCTTTTGCATTCTTTAAATTATTTTCAACTTCAGTAAGTAATCCGGCCATGTTTTTCGAATTTCTGAAAAAGCCGAGATTGTTTTCGTACTGATTGATAGTAGCCTGAAGCTTGCCGATTTTATCTTTGATTACGCTTTGTTCTTTACGCAACAAGTTTCCTGAATCTTCCGACTGAGACAATGATTCCACGCTGTTTCTGAATTTCAGCATGTGCATTTGCTTCGATTCAAGTTTCAGTTTGTCATACTTGTCATCCAATGCTTTTTTGAAGCGTTCCCATATACGTTGTTTCTCTTTGTATGGAACATGTTGAATCGCTTTCCATTCATCAGAAAATCCACGCAGCGTACTTAAGTCGTTTTCTACATTATCTGTAGGAGTAAAAGCCTCTACTTTTAAAGTGAGTTCTTCTTTAAGCGCAAGATTTTTCAATTGTTCAGCATCGCGTTCACCATAACGTTCTCTTTTAGAATTGAAGAAAGCGTCACAAGCTTCGCGGAATCGCTTCCATAATTTGTTTTCTTCCCATTGTTCAATATGTCCTGCAGATTTCCATTCATTCTGCAAGGCAATTATTTTTTTGGTTGCGTCATCAAAATTTTCGGTTCCATTTTTCGAAATGCTTTCAGCACTGGCGACGATAGCAAGTTTACGATCGCGGTTTTCTTTCTGACCTTTCTTAAGTTCACCGAAATATGCACGCTTCTTTCCGTAGAACGTATTCAAAGCAGATCTGAACTTTTCCCAAACAATTTCATTTTCTTTCTTCGGACCAAAACCGACTTGTTTCCATTCTTCAAATAGCTTGTTGAATGTTTCAGTCATAGTTTGCCATTGCTTTGCAGAATCAAAATTTTCTGCAGCAATTCCTTCCGCACGTTCAAGAATTTTTTGTTTGATTTCTAAATTAACCGTTTCGTCCTTTTGTTTCTCCTGATAGAAACCACGAATTTTTTGGTACACCTGACCAATTAAATCACGGTAACGGGTACGTAAAGGTTCAACTGTATCCGCAGTGGTAGGACCTAATTCCGACCATTCCATCCGGTATAAATTGCTCATCCGTTCGATGCCTTTGATAGATTCCATTGGCAGGAGTGATTCAATTTTTGTCAGTAATTGAGTTCGCTGTTCAAAGTTTCTTTTAAAATCAAGTTCGCGCAAGTCTTTACTCAATTTCATGTTGTAATAGAAATTGTGGACGTGGCGGTGATAAATACTTTGAAGATTTTTATAATCACGGTTAGGAACGTTTCCGATTTCGTTCCATTTCGTTTGTAATTCTTTGAAATTATGGAAAGCTCTGCCAATGTTGGTTTCTTCAGCGATAAGCTTTTCGAGATCAGCAACAACCTGTTCCTTCATCTTTAACTTAGATGCAATTTCATTGGCCTGGACTTTCTTTTGTTTATGCTCCCGATCTGTAAAAATATGCATCAGTTCACTGAATCGCGTGTCCAAAGGATCCTTCCGAGCCTCAAAGTCATCGCTATTTCCACCTTCTTCCATAAATTTTTGAAGTTGCTCGCGGTTTACGTCTTCAAAAACCTTCATGTATTCGGTTTTGATTTCATCGGCTTTCGATAAAATATCCTCAGAAACCTCATCTTTCAGTAGTTCCTCTAATTTTTGGATCAATTCTTCCTTCATTGGTTGTACAGGTAAATGGTTACTCGCCGGCATTATTGCAGCGGTTCAAAAATAAGAAATGTTTTAGGTCTACCGTATGATTAGCCGTTAAAACCTGTTTATTTTGGACAGGTGGGGAAGATAAGTTGTCTGTACCCTGTTGTCAAGTATTCTTGACAGGAAAAC
>JAYSPU010000025.1:0-2954 GCA_043721935.1 Bacteroidota bacterium
GTTATCGTATCATTTTCCTTTAACGATTTTGTATGTGATATTGATGTTTCAACACTTACAGATTTTCTTCCATGTCCATTACTGGCAAATGCCAATGCACTGTCAGCAAGTGAATAGGATATTCCACCGTGAGCAATTGCAAAACCATTTAACATTTCTTTTCGGATTTTCATTTGCAATTTACAACGCCCAGGTTCCACCTCTAAAAGTTCAATACCTAACCATTGACTGAACCAGTCCTGATTGAACATAGTATCGACAACCTTTTTTGCTTTAATTTTATTATCCATAATTTTCGGCAGATAATTAAAATGAATCAGCGAACTCCTGCTGATTTCATTCTTACGAATAAAACTTTTTATTTTCCTCTACCATTTTCTTAATCAGCACGCTTGGACGATAGCGTTCTTCTGCATATTCAATATGAAGACCCTCGAGAATAGATAGCAAATGATCGGCACCAATTTCATCGCACCACTTTAGTAAACCTTTTGGATAATTCACACCATTCACCATCGCTGAATCCAGGTCATCTCTTCCTGCAATGTTCAGGTAAAGAGCATCGATGGCTTCGTTCACTAACATTGAAAGAATACGAAGAAATATTTGTTGCGCAACAAGTGTATTGATTGATACAATTGGAATTGATTTTCCTTCTCCATATTCGAAATATCCGCGACCTGATTTTCTACCGAAACGACCTGCTTCGACCAATCTTTTTTGAGTAATCGATGGTTTGTATCGAGCATCAAAAAAGGATTGAGTCCAAACTGTTTCTGTAACGGTATAGTTAATATCATTACCAATGAGATCCATCAATTCAAACGGACCCATTTTAAATCCTTGACGACGCATCACCTCATCGATATATGCAAAACCTTCCACACCATCAGGAATTCCCAGCCAACGTTCTTCGTGAATTCTGATTGCTTCTCCGTAATAAGATCGCGCAAGACGGTTGACTATAAATCCGGGAGTGTCTTTGGCAGTTACTACCGTTTTCTTCCAGGAAATAATAAGCGTTTTCGTTTTCTCTACAATAGATTCAGAAGTAGCAAGACCCGGAATAATTTCAACCAGCGGCATAACAGGCGCCGGATTGAAAAGGTGAACACCAATGACACGATCAGGAAATGAACATGCTCCGGCAATAGACGAAACAGAAAGCGAAGAAGTATTAGTAGCCAGAATGCATTCGGCTGAAACAATCGATTCTAATTCAATGAAGAGTTTTTGCTTCACCTGAAGTTGTTCAATCACAGCTTCAACAACGAAAGAACAATTAGCAAGATCAGCCAAAGACTGACCTGTTTGAATGCGGCCTATAATTTGATCTGCCACCTCTTGCGTAACTTTTCCCTTATCAACCAATTTTACATAGGTCTTTCGGATGCCATCCAGGCCTTTCTGAAGACTTTGAGAATTGACATCGAAGAGCACCACCGGATGACCGGCAGCAGCAGCAACCTGAGCAATACCACTTCCCATGGTACCGGCGCCAATGACGCCTATTAGTTGGATTTTATCGTTTTGTTGCATAAAAGAAGGGCAAAAGTAGCAATAATAAACGGCCTCTACTGCTACCCACCATTCCGAGCCCTAAGTTAAAATGTATGATTTTCAGCGTTTTACAAATCAAGACAATGTTTGTTTTGAAAGTCAAAAAGGTTTGGAAGATCGAACTATAGTTGTATATTTGCCCTCCCAAAAAACGCCAAAAGCGTTCAGAACACGAAACAATAGTATAATGGCAAATCATAAATCGTCACTTAAGCGCATCCGCAACAGCGAGTCAAAACGACTCAGAAACCGTTATCAGGCTAAGACCATGCGGAATGCAATTAAATCTTTCCGTACAGTAACGGATAAAAAAGAAGCAGCAGCTCAACTTCCAAAACTTTCTTCTATGCTTGACCGTTTGGCTAAAACCAGCGTGATTCACAAGAATAAAGCGTCGAACTTAAAAAGCGAATTAGCTGTTCATATCAATCATTTAAAGTAATCGGTTTTCAATTTATAGTAGAAAAAGCTGTCCACAAAGTCAGCTTTTTTTTATGCTTTCTATTTTCTTTCAACCCGATAACTGCTCCTAAAATTCACGCATATATAGAATGTGGATCCGGAATTAAACCGGTTTCTTGTGTGAATGGAAACTCATTTACCAATACGCTCTTGGGCAGAGGAAGACCGACCTAGAGAAAAGATGATGCTCAAAGGCAAACACTCTCTGTCTGAAGTAGAATTACTTGCAATACTTATAGGAAGCGGTAATGCAAAAGAAACAGCAGTAGATGTAGCCAGACGCATTCTCTCAACATGCGAAAATGACCTCAACAAACTAAGCCGATTTACATTAGCTGACTTACAAAAGATAAAAGGTATAGGAGAGGCAAAATCCATTATGATAGCTGCAGCATTTGAATTAGGCCGTCGTAAGAAAGAAACGCCTGCTTCTGAGGCCTTAAAAATAACCGGAAGTCACGATGCAGTATCTATATTTCAACCGGTTCTGGGAGATTTGTTGCACGAAGAATTCTGGATCCTGTTTTTAAATCGGGCAAATCGCATTATTACAAAGGAAAAAATAAGCAGTGGTGGAATGAGCGGAACAGTTGCCGATCCAAGAATGATATTTAAAGCAGCATTGGATCATAAAGCTGTCGCTATTATCTTATGTCACAATCACCCATCGGGTAATAACAAACCCAGTCAGGCAGATATCACGCTGACTAAAAACATGGCAGAAGCCGGGAAGGTCCTGGAGATCTCTGTTCTTGATCATATAATAGTAACTCAACGCGGATTTTTTAGCTTTGCAGACGAAGGTTTGATCTAGCGCCATTGAGTTCAGAAAAAAATAAAATACTAATCTACGTTCCGGCAATTACGGCAAGAGTCCGCTATACGATGGATTTGATGATAGGCACTTTAGCCGGCTACTCGTTTGAATTGAC
>JAYSPU010000026.1:0-2429 GCA_043721935.1 Bacteroidota bacterium
TGTGTAAATGAAATTATTACTTTTCTTCAACTGTCTCCCGGACAAATTGGTTTAGATGCTACACTTGGTTACGGAGGGCATGCATTAGAAATCTTAAAACATATTCTTCCAGGCGGACAATTGTACGCAACCGATGTCGACCCGATAGAATTGGCACGCACCAAAGATCGCTTGAATAATTTAGGATTTGGACCGGAAGAACTTCATATTAAAAAAATGAACTTCTCCGAAATTGATCAAATCGGATATGAATCAGGTCCATTAAATTTTGTACTGGCTGATCTCGGTGTTTCTTCCATGCAAATTGACAATCCGGAGAGAGGTTTCTCATTTAAAATAGAAGGCCCGTTAGACTTAAGATTAAATCCAACAACAGGAAAATCAGCTGCTGCTCTTTTAAAAACAATTTCAAAAGATGAGCTGGATGAATTATTTTTAGTGAATGCAGACGAGCCTAATTCCAGACGCATTGCCAATGCTGTTTCATCCCGAATAACGAAAGGAAAACCAATTGAAACAACCACGCAGTTAATAGAAGTAATTAAAGAAGCATTGGAATTTCTACCGGAAGAAAACAGAAAAGAAGAAATTAAAAAATCATGTCAACGGTGTTTCCAGGCATTACGAATTGAAGTGAATAACGAATTCGGAGTATTGGATAAATTTCTGGAAAAACTCCCTTACGCACTTGCTCCCGGAGGGCGTGTAGCTATACTCTCTTTTCATTCCGGTGAAGATCGCCGGGTAAAAAAAGCATTTCAGGCATACTTTCGTTCAGGAATTTACAGCGAAGTAGCTCCCGATCCAATTCGTCCGTCCACACAAGAATGTATTGATAATCCAAGAGCGAAATCAGCAAAACTACGTTGGGCAATAAAAGCCTGATTAGGTGTGACTTTTTTTATCCCGCAGATTTCGGAGATTGCGCAGAGATCACGCTAATGAAATAAGTTGAATTCTACTTAACTCCTATCTGCGTGATCTCTGAGAAATCCACGCGATCTGCAGGCTTATATGCAGTTACTTACAAACTCCAAACTTCTTGTTCGCTCATCGCTCATCGCTGATCACTTATCGCTGATCGCTCTCACTCCACCACCATCTTCCCTTCATAAACATGCCTTCCATTACTAAGACGAACGATGTAATTTCCGGATGCATAATGGCTCAGATTTATTTCCTGCAGGTTTTCTATATCTACGATGATTCTGTCGCTTTCCTGTTAACCTAAAATCCCCCTGTTCATCAGTCAATGAAAGGAAATTATCAAAGGTTGGATTACCGTTATCATCAGAACCAATTAGTGACCATCTCATTGAAGGATACGTTAAAACTTATAAGCAACTGATAAAGTGGCTTTGTATTTATCATAACCCAGATTAACATCTGCAACAGGACGATAAGTCAGATTTTTTAATTCAATGCTTAAGAAGGTATAGATAAAAAGATGCGTACTAATCTTGAAATGATAACCTCCACCAACAAAAGCCGGAATGCTTTTTAGAAATATTGTATTGTCGTTAAATTTATCGAAGACTGTCCTAAATCTTTCTACCTTATAATTATAAACAAATTCAACGCCTAAATTCAGAAACGGTGAATTTTCTTTTTTAAGTAAGGAAAATGAAAATTCTATTGGTATTGAAAAATTACTCAGAGTTAAGATAGTACTCCGAGAGCATCTAGAACAAGGACTTTCATAAATGAATTTTTCATGATAAAATTTGACTCCTGTAAAAAACCAATTATTTTTATACCTTATAAATCCGGTTAACCCATAACTTTTATTAACAATAATATCATTATCAATATATGAAATATTTCCTAACGTTTCTTTCGGGTATTCCCATTTATAAATATATTCTAAAGAAATAGTCGGAGCTAAACCGAATGACAATCGGCTCCAGGAATACTTTGATGCAAGTAAAAGAAAAAGAAGTAATGTAGCCTTTTTCATTTTATAGTTTTAAAAATTTCCGGTAAAGCCAGACTTGTAACGGAAAGCCCGAACGCTCGCCCCGTTTTCACGGGGCAAGCGGATGCGCCCAAAGAATTATTCAAAAACTATTTTGCCGTTGTAGCTTTTACTGCCGTTGCTTAGAGTTACATTATAAATTCCTTTTGCTTCGGCTTGCAGATTGAGTTTGATTTTATTTTCATTCATCTGCACGGGAATTTGCTGAATGAGTTTTCCGTTATTATCAAAAATACTCAACGTTAGATTTTTTTCGTGTTGGAATTCATCGGGGATTGTGATGTTGCATTTGCCTTGGTTGGGATTTGCGTAAATGATTAGTTGGTTATTTGCTACTCTGCCTTTGCCTCGATGTTTTAACAGTAATTCAATTTTGTTCAGCTCTCATACTCTTACCTGACGAATCTTCTTCGCCTTTTCTCTCATCGCTCAATACCATTGTCTTTCGATCAAC
>JAYSPU010000027.1:0-16699 GCA_043721935.1 Bacteroidota bacterium
ACACTTCATTGCCTTTCATCCAAAGTGTAACTTTTCCCGAACATTTTTTACAATCGCAGTGCGCATCAACAGGATTGGAGAACCAAACGCGACTCTTGAATCGGAAAGTGCGATCAGTCAATGCACCGACAGGGCAAACATCAATCATGTTTCCCGAGAAATCATTTTCAACTACTTGTTGAATGTATGTACTGATTTCAGAAACATCACCACGATTCATAACCCCATGAACACGATGATCGGTAATCTGTTCGGCTACTTGCACACAACGATAACAGAGAATGCATCGTGTCATGTGTAATTTTATTTTACTGCCAATATCGATCTTCTCGAAAGTGCGACGCGGGAATTCATAACGCGTCTTAGCAAGTCCGTGTTCATAAGCAAGATCCTGCAAGTGACACTCGCCGGCCTGATCACAAATCGGACAGTCTAGCGGATGATTAATCAACAGAAATTCAACGACACCTGCGCGAGCTTCGAGCAAATCAGGTGAGGTGATGTTTTGCACTTCCATTCCGTCCATCACCATAGTCCGGCAAGATGCAACAGGTTTCGGCATTGGGCGAGGATCTTTCTCAGAACCTTTGGAAACTTTCACAATGCATGTTCTGCAATATCCTCCACTGGTTTTCAATGTAGAATAATAACACATGGCAGGCGGAACGATATCGCCACCTATCATTCGGGCTGCATTGAGAATAGTTGTTCCTTCCGGAACTTCTATGGTTTGACCGTCTATGGTTACTTTAGGCATTTTAATTAAGTTTCACAAGACAACTTACATTTACAAGGGTTAGCTTGAAGCAGCTAGTTGTTTATAGTTTACTGGTATTTACTTTTATTTTATTAATCGAACTAGCTGGAATTTTTAGCTAGTCACTTTTTTATTTATCCCTTCTCATTAAGCAACGACGTTGCCCATTAATCGATAGTAATGTTTCACATCCTCTATCATCCCGGGATTCCTGACGTATTCTTCGAAGTCGGCGCGGAAGTGACGGATAGCACTGGCTACAGGCCAGGCTGCAGCATCACCAAGCGGACAAATGGTTTTGCCTTCTATTTTTGATTGTATATCCCAGAGTAAATCGATGTCACTTTGTTTTCCATGACCATCGAGAATTTTGTGAAGTATTTTTTCCATCCAACCGGTTCCTTCGCGGCAAGGAGAACATTGACCGCAACTTTCGTGGTGATAGAAACGAGTGAAGTTCCACAGATTTTTAACAATACTTGTTGTTTCATCCATGACGATAAATCCACCGGAACCTAGCATTGTTCCTGTTGCAAATCCTCCGTCAGCTAATGATTCATACGACATCAGTCGTGGTTCACCGGCAGCGGTTTTCAAAATTAGTTCGGCAGGTAAGATGGGAACAGAAGAACCACCGGCTACGACAGCTTTTAATTTCCGTCCGCCTTTTATTCCACCGCAATAAGTATCACTATAAATAAATTCTTCAACGGGAATTCCCATTTCAATTTCATACACACCGGGCTTATTGATATGACCACTGGCAGAAATTAATTTCGTACCTGTGCTTTTTCCAATTCCGATTTTTGCATACTCATCTCCACCGTCGTTGATGATAGGCACAACGGCAGCAATTGTTTCAACATTATTCACAACTGTTGGACAGCCGTACAGTCCGGCTATGGCAGGGAAAGGCGGTTTGATGCGAGGATTTCCACGCTTGCCTTCCAATGATTCTAATAATGCTGTTTCTTCTCCACAGATATAAGCACCTGCGCCAACTTGTACATAACAGTCGTGCGAGAATTCTGTTCCTAAAATATTTTTTCCTAACCAACCATTCGCATATGCTTCTTCAATGGCTTGTTCGAGAATTTTTGCTACATAAAAATATTCTCCACGGATGTAGATATATGATACAGCTGCTCCAAGTGCAAAGCTGGATGTAATCATTCCTTCTATCAGTAAATGAGGAATGCGTTCCATCAGGTAACGATCTTTGAATGTTCCCGGTTCTGATTCATCCGCATTGCAAACGAGATAACGTGCAACACCGGAAGGCTTTGCAAGAAAACTCCATTTCATTCCAGTTGGAAATCCGGCACCACCACGACCACGCAATCCGGATTTTTTTACTTCTTCCAGAACAGTTTCAGTCGTCATCGACTTCAATGCTTTTTCAACAGAAGCATATCCGCCATGTTCACGATAAACTTTGTACGACTGAATGCCGGGAATATGATCGTCTTTTAATAGTAGTTTTTTGCTCATGTCAAACAGTTCTTTGTTCTGATGGATCCGTGTAAGCTTTGCGTTTACCTTCTTTGCTGAATCTGTCCATTAGTTGATCCACTTTTTCGAGTGTCAGGTTTTCGTAATAGTCTGCACCAACTTGCATCATTGGAGCAGTTCCGCACGAGCCAAGACATTCAACGGTCTTGAGTGTGAACATGCCATCAGCAGTCGTTTGTCCGACTTTGATGTTAAATTTTTTTTCAATGTGTTTGATGACGTCTTCTGCTCCAAGCAACCAACATGAACTTGTACGACAAACTTCAATCGAACATTTGCCAACAGGTTTAAGGTTGAACATAGAATAGAATGAAGCGACTTCGTAAACTTCTATCGGTTGTATGGATAAGATGGAAGCAACATAGTCCATGACGTCCGGACTTAACCATCCGTCAAATTCGGCTTGTGCAATATGCAGAATAGGAATCAGCGCCGATTTATGTTTTCCTTCCGGATAACGTTTCATCATTCGAAGTACCAAAGCAAGCGACTCCTCTGAAAATTTTATTTCTTTAGTTGTTTTCATGGTGTTAAGCATCAAGTTCTCCTGCAATTACATTCATCGAACTCAGGGTAAGAATGGCGTCACTTAAGAATGAACCTTTAATCATTTCAGCATACGCCTGATAATAAATGTAACACGGTCGACGGAAATGTAAACGGTACGGTTGACGGCCTCCATCACTGATAAGATAATACCCGAGTTCACCGTTACCACCTTCTACACAATGGTAAACTTCACCCACAGGTACATCATTTTCTCCCATGATGATTTTAAAATGGTAGATCAATGCTTCCATATTATTGTACACTTCTTCTTTCGGAGGTAAATAGAAAGAAGGAATGTCAGCATGGAAAGTTTTTTTATCAGGAAGTATTTTTAATTTTTCAAGTGCCTGGCGGATGATGCTCAGACTTTGCCACATTTCATTTTCGCGAACCATGAAGCGATCATATGTATCACCATTTGTTCCAACCGGAATTTCAAAATCAAATTCCTGATAAGAAGAATACGGATTCATTACTCTAACATCGTAATCAACACCGGCAGCTCTTAAATTCGGACCGCTAAAACTATAGTTCAATGCACGTTCAGCCGAAATTGGTCCGCAGCCAATGGTGCGATCCATGAATATCCGATTGCGTACAAGCAATTTTTCAAATTCTTTTAATCCGGCAGGAAACTCCTTTACAAAATGATCTATTTTTTTCCAGACGGTGTCATTGAAGTCGCGTTCAAATCCGCCAATACGTCCGATGTTTGTTGTTAATCGTGCTCCGCAAATCTCTTCATAGATTTCATAAATTAATTCGCGCCATTGGAAGACATATAAAAATCCTGTCATCGCGCCTGTATCAACACCAATCACACTGTTGCAGATGATATGATCAGATATACGAGCCAGTTCCATGATGATGATACGCATGTATTCAACGCGCTTTGGTAATTCAGCACCAATCAGTTTTTCAATCGTCATATACCATCCCATGTTGTTGATAGGAGAAGAACAATAGTTCATTCGGTCAGTCAACGGCGTTACCTGATAAAATGGTTTGTGTTCGGCCAGTTTTTCAAATGCACGATGTATATAGCCAATAGTCGGAACTGAATCGACAATGATTTCACCATCCATCGTCAGCACATTCTGAAAAATCCCATGCGTAGCAGGATGAGTCGGACCTAGATTTAAGGTCGTGTAATGTTTTTCTTCGGGGCTAACCGGATTGATTATTTGAGAATTCATTCTATTAATTGTCATTTTTCCCTATCCGTTCGGCATTGTACGACTGCTTATCCCGGCCAAACATCGTATCATCTTTATCATATCTCGTCAAGTCTTCCACCGGATATTCCTTTCGCATCGGATGATAGTCCATGTCTTCGACGTTTAGAATTCGTGTCATAGTTGGATGACCGTTGAAGCGAATTCCATAGAAGTCGAATGCTTCTCTTTCCATCCAGTTGGCTGCAGAGAAGAGTGGAATAAGTGTGTCGAAGTGCAAATCATTTGCAGCTGTAAATGATTTAAACCGGATTCGTAAATTATGAATAAGACTATGCAGCTGATACATCATGGCGAATGGTTTTTCTGCATTCGGAAAATGTAGTCCGCAAGCGGTAGTCAGATATTGAAATTGGAAACGTTCATCGTTATATAAAAAAGTAAAGACTGGAACGATCAGGTCTTTTCGGATAGTATGAACGGTGAAGTCGTATTGTTGTTCACTTGCAAGTAACGCTTCAGGAAATTTTTCCTGTATAGCAGCAGTTAGTTCTTCAATGGTGGGTTTCATTCAAGGATTGTTTAGTCTATCTCAATTCCGTAAGAAGCAAGCAGTGCTTTGTATTGAGGAGAATTTCTTCTGCGAAGCGATTCGTTTTGAATCAGCTTTTGAATATTCATTACGCCGTCGAGAATTTGTTCGGGACGTGGAGGGCAACCGGGAACGTAAACGTCAACCGGCATGATGTGATCAATTCCCTGCAGAACAGAATAAGAATCGAAAATTCCACCGCTGGATGCACAAGCACCGACGGATAAAACCCAGCGCGGCTCGGCCATTTGCTCATAGACTTGACGAAGTACCGGTCCCATTTTTTTAGCAATCGTTCCCATGACCATAAGTAAGTCAGCTTGTCGTGGCGAAAAACTCAATCGTTCCGATCCGAATCGTGCTAAATCATAGGTAGAAGCCATTGTGGCCATGAATTCAATTCCGCAACAAGAAGTTGCAAAAGGCAAAGGCCAGATTGAATTTTTGCGAGCCATTCCCACAACTTTATCTAGTGAGGTTGCAAAAAAGCCCGGTCCCTCAAATCCTTCAGGAGCTTGTACAACCTTAATTTCCTTATTTGGAAGCTGTATATCTTTCATTTTCTGCTTGTTCGTGGGTTATTCCCACTTTAATGCACCTTTTTTAATGATGTAAAAGAACCCTGTCATTAGCAAAACCAGGAAAATCAGCATTTCAATCAATCCGGTAACACCAAGATGGATGAAATTTACTGCCCATGGATACATAAAAATCACCTCGACGTCAAAGAGGACGAACAAGATTGCAACAAGGAAGTATTTGATTGAGAATGGAATACGCGCATTTCCCTGGCTTTCAATTCCGCATTCAAAGGTCTCCAGTTTAACTTTGGATTTCCGTTTTGGTCCAAGTAAGTGTGTGGCAATCATTGTAGTAACGATAAAGCCAACAGCTACAATAAACTGGATAAGAATCGGAACGTATTGGGTCGTGTATGAAGTAGTTGAATCCATTAAGCTTGAAATCAGCAATTTTTAATGATAATCAGCAAATTTAGGTATTTATTATCAGTTATAATGTGAATTATCAAGAGGTTTTTACCTAACCAATCATCTAAATTTACTAGGCGTGTTTTTTTAATGACCGCATGGCAAAAAGCACACTGAATGCTGTTAGAATTGCGCCCATCATAAAAGGTGCACCTGGGAAAAAGATGGGTGCTTGTTGCGAGGTAAAGTAGGCGAATAAGTTGGTCATTAATAAAGGACCAATAATGGAACTAATACTAATCAGACTGGTAAGCGCTCCCTGTAATTCACCTTGTGCATTAGCAGGAACTTGAGAAGACATGACACCTTGCAAGGTAGGTCCTGAAATTCCGGCCAGACAAAACGGAACAATAAATAAATACATCATCCAGCCTTGTGTTGCAAATGCAAAACAGGTAAAGCCGACTGAATACAACATCAGTCCTATGTAAATCGACCACTTTTGTCCGAGCTTCGGAACGATAATGCGAATCAATCCGGCTTGCACCAGTGCCGACATTAATCCGACGAAACCAAGAGAGTAACCGACCTGCGCCTCATTCCAGCTGAATTTTTCCATGGTGTAATATGTCCATGTACTTTGCGTTGCATGACTTGCAATGTAAATACAAAACAATGCACTGACCAGACTCAGCACGACAGGATACCGCTTGAAATTTTTCAATGAACTTATCGGATTCGCACGTTTCCAGTCAAAAGCTCTTCTTCGTTCAACCGGTAAAGATTCGGGAAGAATAAAATAACCATAAAGCCAATTGAGTAATGCAAAACCTGCTGCTGCAAAAAATGGAATGCGTGCACCGTACTGTCCGAGAATTCCTCCGATAACAGGACCGATGATAAATCCTAATCCGAATGCAGCGCCAATAAGACCGAAATTTTGTGCTCTTTTTTCAGGCTCGCTTACATCGGCAATGTATGCAGCACCTGTTGTGAAACTACCACCGAATAATCCACTGATGAGTCGGCCGACAAAGAGCCAACCAATTGTTGGTGCAAATCCCATGAAAATATAATCAACACCAAAACCAAAAAGTGAAAATAAGAGGATAGGTCTTCTTCCAAAACGGTCAGAAAGTGCGCCAATAATCGGGGAGAAAATAAATTGCATTCCCGCATACGAAAAAGTCAGCCATCCTGCATATTGTGAAGCTACACTCAGGTTGCTGTTCGTCAAGCCTTCAATGAGTTTTGGTAAAACCGGAATAATTATTCCAAGTCCCGTTACATCAATCAACAGCGTAATAAAAATGAACGTAAGCGCTCCCTTTTTTTTCATGGCCGCAAAAGTAAAGATTTGAATTCGATCTCTGCGTATTCTAAAGAGAATGAAGTATCATTATTAAATAACGTTTGAAAGATTTATGAAATTTTTTAAAGGGGGATTCTCTAAAGTTCTTTAAGGTTAGCGATTATTCTCCCTTTTTTTAATTTCATAAATCTTATGTTGTCGGATGTTTTTCTTTTGTATCGCGTTTCAGTGTCATTCTTTAATAATTTTTCCGTTCTTAATAATTCCGTTTTTGTTTCGCACTTCGTAAAGATACATTCCTTTAATAAGTTGTTCAGTGTTGATTGTTGTTGTATTTGTAAAGGATTGTTGTAAAAGCTTTCTTGATGAAAACTCGTAAAGAATGACGGTTAGTTGTTCGTTAGTTGAAAGTTCTAAAGTAATTTGGTTAGAAAATGGATTTGGAAAAATTTGTAATGCCTGACCAATTGTATTAGTATTAATTCCATTGGTTTGTGTGATTGTAAAATTGTCAATAAAGGTCCAATCATAACCTAAAGATCCCCCATAATTCTTGTAAATCGTACAAACAGTAATGAATTTACAATTAATGGTTGGTGTAAAAATACGAGAAACAATACCCCAAGTTGTAGTTGGAATAGAGATTGTATCTATAACTGTTCCAAAAGAAAGACTGTCTGTGCTATAACCAATTTCAAGTAAACCCGCTGCAAGACCAATGTTACTTTGCCTATTATAAAAAGTTAGGAGATATTGATTGCCAGAGATTATTGGTTCAGACAGTTTGAGAGAAAATGCGTCATTGAGTGAATGTATAGAGTCAGCAGTTAAAGCAATAAAATAATTTCCTTCTTGAGCAGAGCCATAAATACAAGTATCGTTATAAATATCAATTTGTGAATTGTTCCCAAATGCGAAACAATTACTCATCATATTGTTGAAAATAGAATTAGTTAAATTATTGTTGCAAGTTGCCGTCGTATTTTCAAAACTTCCATTTAAAAATGTTTGACCAAATACAAAACTTGAATAAAGTAAAGCAAAAAGAGTTACGATTGATAAGGTGATATTGTGTTTCATTTCATTTTCATTGTTAGTCTACTGAGTTCAGTTTTCGGCTATCCCGTTCGTTAAGTGCGTCCTAAAATATCCGATAACAAACGATAAACAACCGGAGCTGTTTATCGTTTGTCTGAAATAAATAAAAAGTAAATTTTAAAGCATTGCAGGTTGTCCCATTTCTGCCCATTCTTCTTTTATCGGACCATAGATTCCAACAATAGGAAGTCCGAGCACACGCATAACGACAATCATCTCAGCACGGTGATGAATCTGATGACGGATGATAACAGCAAGTGTCATCCCACGTTTCCACATTTCGCCATACATCTCGTCTTCTTTTCCAAGATCGGCATCTACCCAATTAACATGAATAGCTTCAGCAACTGCTTTGGCGCCTTTCTCATACCATTGACAAAGTTCGGCAACGCTTTCGCCATTATAGTCTTGCTGACCTTTGATGTCAACTTTTAATCCCGTACGATCCAGCATTTCATGCATGGTATGAATGATATGCCACGCCAGAAATCCCAGCGAGCGTACATTTTCATGAACTTTTTTGTCCAGTGATTCATCTTTCAAATTTTTCATCAATGAAAGTGTCGCCTGACTTTCATATTGCCAGTCGATCAGGAAGTCGGATATTTTGTGATACATTTTGTTGGGAGTTAGGTTTAGTATTCTGTATTTAGTATTAGGTATTAAGTATTAGGACATCGATGTTCGCCAAACGCTGATCACTAACTGACCAACTATCAACTGACCAACTGCCTAACTGACCACCTTCTTCAACTCCTTCATATCCGCTTCCATCTTCATCAGTTTATTCATGACTTCTTCTTTTGCAAAAGAAACATCCGGTAATTGATTGCTGATGTAATTACAAAACTTCCATACTTCTTTTATTTCGCCGACGGGAACTTCATAAGGTTGAAAGACCGTGTTAAGCGATTTCAAAATAACGTTTTTTTTCTTCTTGAGTTGATTATATGCAAGTTTAAATACAATTCCTTCTTCCTGAGTCAGTAAAATATAGGCGTCACCATCTTTTATATCGTACCAGTTTTCCAGATATTCACCTATTACATATGATTTATCAGGAATGGGCAGCATGGAATCGCCGCTAATCTGGAACATTCTATACTTCCTGTCATTAAATAGAATGGGCAACTGGAACATCGGCAGTTTGTTGATGAACTCCGGATCAGCATAGCCATTTCGGTAACCTGCCTTGGCTTTTATTGGAACCAGTTCAATGTTTTCTCTGTTCTGGCTGTCAATGGTTGTTGCGAGCACACGCAATCGTGAGCCTGTGACATACACATCATGTCCGCGTTCCAATTCTGATAACTGGAACTCAGACAGTTTTGGTAAGTCTACTTTTACCATCGTATCAATGGAGAGGCGATAATATTTGGAAAACATCATTAGTGCATCCAGCGTCGGATTTTTAATGCTGCCGTTTTCATAGCTGTTTAATGTCGAACGACTAATTCCCAGTTCGTTTGCGACTACATCCTGCGTCCGGTTTTTTCGGTTGCGAAGGAGTTTTATGTTGAGGTTGAAGAGCATGTCAGTTTTCAGTTTTTTAGTTGGTCAGTTGGCGATCGGTCATCATATTTCTTAATACTTAGTACTTATTACTTGTCGGTTGGTGATCAGCGATGAGCGATCGCGCCTCATTCCTCCCATGAATAAATTCATGGGTTGTCTGTTTGTCATTCCGCACATGAATTTATTCATGGTTTTTTAATTTGTCATTTAGACGCTAATTCCCGGATTGCATCTGCAGCAATCCACTTCGAAGCGGTATCTCCTTTTTCTCTTATTGCTAATGACAATTCAATCATTTCTTTTTTCAGGTTGTGACTTCGTTTTCCAATTTGCCGGATGGCCCAGTTGATTGCTTTCTTGACGAAGTTTCTGTCGTCGTGTGATTCATTTAAGAGGTACGGATAGAAGACAGTGAATTTTTCATCGCTTGCTTTTTTATCGTGCACAGCTAACATGGCCATCAGAGCATAGCCGGCGCGTTTTTGATATTCTCCTTTTTGTTTTGTCCATTTAATTGCTTTCTCATAGGCAAATGGCATTCTGCATAAAACAGCGCTGCAACATCCGTCTACAATATCCCATGAATTAAAATCTTTCATCCATTTGTCGGCCTGTGCTTCTGTGAATTGTTTCAGATCGACTGTCATCATGGCTACGTGACGTGCTTCGTATACACCTGTTTTCCACAAAGCAAGAGCACGTTGATGATCTTTCCCTGCTTCTTTTGCCAGTGTACGAATCTGCGGCATCGTCAAACCAAAACTGTTTACATCGCCAATCTTAAAGTACGCTTGCGCTTTCTTCCGTTCTTCCGACGACTGCTCGTGAATGCGACGAATTACATCTTCCACGGTCAGTGTAGAAATTTTTCTGTTTTGATTTTCAGTCAACTCAGCTTTCTGTTGATCTTTTTTCTTTGTCACGGCCATTATTATGACTACATTATAATCATGTAAAATGATTGTTTAGCAGTCAAACGTAAATAAAAAAAACAAAACGAACAAGCACCTCCGAATAAAAATGTTCATCCGTTTCGCATCCGATTTTTCCGCCCGCTCTATAGTTCACATGGACCTGGATTCTTTTTTTGTTTCCGTTTCCTGTCTGGATCATCCGCGACTGAAAGGCAAACCTGTGCTCATTGGCGGTACGAGCGACCGTGGTGTCGTGGCTTCGTGCAGTTACGAAGCGCGTGCATTCGGTGTACATTCGGCTATGCCGATGAAACTGGCGCGGCGTCTTTGTCCGGATGCTATTATTGTTCGCGGCGATTACGAACGCTACAGTTATTTTTCCGACATGGTGACGGACATCATCAGCGAAGGTGTGCCTGTATATGAGAAATCATCGATCGATGAATTTTACATCGACCTGACAGGCATGGATCGTTTTTTCGGTTGTTACAAATGGGCAACGGAGTTACGTCAAAAGATTACGAGAGAAACCGGTCTGCCGATTTCCTTCGGCATGTCGGAAAATAAAACCGTTTCCAAGGTGGCTACCAATGAAGTGAAGCCGAACGGACAGCAGCAGATTAACATAGGCACGGAGAAAAATTTTCTGGCGCCTTTATCGGTTTCCAAAATTCCAATGGTAGGAGAGAAGACATCGCAATTGTTGCGCAACATGGGTGTTGTGAAAATAGAAACGATTCAGCAAATGCCCGTGACGCTAATGGAAAATGTGCTGGGCGACAATGGTGTGATGATCTGGAAAAAAGCCAATGGCATTGACAACAGTCCGGTCGAACCATACTCTGAACAAAAATCCATTTCCACGGAGGAGACGTTTGAAACCGACAGCACAGACATTGAAAAGATGAATGCCATCATCGTCGGCATGGCAGAAAAAATTGCTTTTCAATTGCGATCGCAAAATAAACTCACGGCTTGTATCACGATTAAAATCCGCTATTCAAATTTCGATACGCATACGATGCAGTCGCGCATTCCGTACACCTCGTCCGATCACCTGATTATTAAACGCGCGAAAGAATTATTTGAAAAACTCTACAACCGCCGAATGCTCATCCGCATGATTGGCGTACGACTCAGTCACCTCGTCGGTGGCGGCTGCCAGATTAATTTATTTGAAGACAGTGAAGAAATGATCAAGCTTTATCAGACCATGGATAATCTCCGAAAACGATTTGGGGATAGTGCCGTGCGACGGGCGGTTGGGTAAAAACTTCTGAGCGAAGTTTTTCCTTCGACAAGCTCAGGGAGCGTCGGTATCGTTTCTTATTTTCCCTTCGACAAGCTCAGGGAGCGTCAGACTTCGTTTCTTATTTTCCCTTCGACAAGCTCAGGGAACGTCAATTAATAAATCTATTAATCAACTATTCTTCCGCCGGCTTCCCTACCAAATCAATCTTAACCGCATCATCTCCTTTTCCCAGTTCAAACACGCCTTCGTAGTCGTTGTATTCGATGGGTTCAGGTTGTGGATCGATGATATAGTCGCCGTTGTGATTGATGACACCGTAGACGTGATCTTCTTCTTCTGCCATGTAATCAAAACGTTCTTCTCCCAGATTGTCGCCGATTTGCATGATGATGAACATGCCGTGCTCGGTAACAAACTCTATGACTTCTGAAATTCCTTTTCTGATCAGTTCGCCATTTGCATTTACAATTGCAAGCAGCTCGTTGTTGTCCCAGTCGTAATATTCAACTAGCATAAACTTATTCTCTTCGTCCAGCCATTGGCAATCGTTGACGATTTCTTCTACGATAAGGGCGCGGACGTCCGTTTCTCTTTGTTGATCGGCATCGAATAAAAAATATTCGTTCTCGCCTTCTGCATTTTCTCGTGTAATGATTTCCATTGGGTGTGTTTCTGTTTTTAAATATAAGCAACTTTGAGAAATAACAGGGGAAAAATTAAATGCAAAGAATGCAGAGGCGTAAAGATTTTTTTTGCAGGATAAATAATGGAATTAAAAAAAGATTATATTAAGACCATTAAAAATGATTGTGATAAAGACAATCGCCTCTGTAGATGTACCTGAATTGCCATACCTATTTTAGCTTTAATTACGGAATCTTCGGCGTCGAGCAGTTGTTGGAAGAGGCGCAACGAAATGATGTAAAAAAAATAGTACTGACCGATATTAATAACACCTCCGGTGTAATGGATTTTGTCCGGCTTGCGCCGGGTTATGACGTGCAGCCTGTTGTCGGCGTCGACTTTCGGGTCGATGCTGATCAGCTGTATATGGGCATTGCAAAAAATAATGAAGGGTTTCGCGAACTGAATTGTTTTCTAACGCATGCTTTAAGCCGTGGAACACATGAGCTGCCGGACCTGCCGGAGATTCCGCCGCCGTTGCAAAATGTCGTGTGGATCGTGCCGCTGCGCCGTTTATTAAACGAGAAGAAAAAAGAAACGATAGTGCCGCCGCATTTGTTCATCGGTGTCAGAGCAGGCGAACTAAACCGTTTGCGTTATTCTGTTTATAAAAAATATACCAAACAGTTGTTGGTGTTGCAGCCGGTGACATTTAAAACACCGGGCGATTTTAATACGCATCGTTTGTTGCGCGCCATTGGCAACAATCAATTACTCAGTAAACTTTCATCTGACCAACTGGCCGATGAAAACGAGTGCATGAGCAGAGAAGATCAGCTGGAATTGTGCTTCGCTGATTTTCCTGAACTCATTCGCACCACTCGCGAAGTATTAAAGTCATGCGGAATTGCATTTGATTTTCACGAGAGTAAAAACAAGCAGAATTTTTCCGGCAGCAAACATCTTGACCTTCAGATTCTCCGTCGGGAAACGATGAAAGGACTTGGTTATCGTTACGATCAGCCGGGAGAGGAAATCCTCGAGCGTGTCGAAAAGGAGTTGAAGATGATTACCGAGCTGGGCTTTGCTCCGTACTTTCTGATCAATTGGGACATTGTTCGTTATGCACGAAACAAAAATTATTCGTACGTCGGTCGTGGAAGCGGCGCAAATAGTATCGTTGCCTATTGTCTCGGTATTACAGATGTTGATCCGGTCGAACTGGATTTATATTTCGAACGTTTCATCAATCCGTTTCGTGCTAATCCGCCCGACTTCGACATTGATTTTTCCTGGAAAGACCGTGACGATGTTACCGATTATATTTTTCGACGCCACGGAAAAGAACACGTGGCTTTGCTCGGAACGTACACAACGTATCAGTCGAGAGCTGTCGTTCGTGAGTTGGGAAAAGTATTTGGTTTGCCCAAAGGAGAAATCGATGCATTGATGGAGAATCGTCGTCATCCTGATACTTCTGATCGCATCACACGACTGATTCATCTCTACGCTTCACGCATTCATGATTTTCCGAATCACACCAGCGTTCATTCCTGCGGTATTATCATTTCGGAAAAACCGGTCAGCTGGTACACGGCGACGATTTTTCCACCGAAAGGATATCCGACGACACAATTCAGTATGCTCGAAGCGGAGGATATTGGTTTGTACAAACTCGACATTCTCAGTCAGCGCGGTCTCGGTCACATCAAAGATACCGTAGACATTGTAAAACGAAATCGCGGAATTGACATTGACATTCATGCTATCAGCGCTTTCAAGAAAGATGAAAAAATTAAAGAACTGATTCGCACCGGTCGTTGTATGGGATGTTTTTATGTGGAGTCTCCTGCCATGCGAATGTTGCTGAAGAAATTAGCTGTCGACACTTACATACAATTAGTTGCCGCCAGTTCTATCATTCGTCCCGGTGTTGCCAAGTCGGGCATGATGCGCGAATACATTTTGCGAACACACGATCCTGCACGCCGCACGTACATTCATCCTATCATGGAAAAGCTCATGGGCGAAACGTATGGCATCATGGTGTATCAGGAAGATGTGATAAAAGTCGCGCATCACTTCGCCGGACTTTCACTCTCTGAATCCGATGTACTGCGTCGTGGTATGTCGGGAAAGTTCAGATCGAGAGCAGAATTTTCAAAAATAAAAGATCAGTTTTTTGATAATTGCAAAGCGAAAGGTTATCCGGATGAAATTACGTCAGAAGTCTGGCGACAGATTGAAAGTTTCGCCGGCTACTCGTTTTCAAAAGGGCATTCAGCTTCGTATGCAGTAGAAAGTTTTCAGAGTTTATTTTTGAAAGCGCATTATCCGAAGGAGTTTATGGTGGGTGTGATTAATAATTTCGGCGGATTTTATCGTACAGAATTTTATGTACACGAAGCACGCATGGCAGGCGCGAAGATTCACGCGCCATGCATAAACACCAGCGAATACACGACGATGATTTTCGGTGACGATCTCTACCTCGGACTAATTCACCTGTCAGGATTTGAAAAAAATACGGCAGATGCTATTTTCCATGGACGGGATTTAAACGGACCATTCAAAAGTTTAGAAGATTTTACCCGACGTGTGTCGATTGGAATGGAACAGCTGCGTTTATTAATTCGCATCGGTGCCTTTCGATTTACAGGGCGGACGAAGAAAGAATTGTTGTGGGATATTCACATGCTTATTGGCAATCATCGCAAAACAGAAGCACGTGCTGAGCTTTTTGAAACACAAAGCAGAGAATTTGACTTACCGAAATTGCATCATGGAAAATTTGACGATGCCTTTGACGAATTTGAATTGCTTGGTTTTCCTTTATGTTCGCCGTTTGATTTATTGAAAAAAGCGGTGGAGAATAAAAACTTAGCTGCTGATTTATTTCGCTTCATAGGAAAGCAATTTGAAATCGTTGGTTATCTGGTGACAAGCAAATACACCAGCACAGTAAAAAGAGAAACCATGATGTTTGGTACATTCCTCGATCAGAACGGTTACTTTTTTGACACCACTCATTTTCCAAAAGTCGCGGCACAGTATCCCCTCCGCGGTCGTGGTTGTTATCTTGTAAAAGGGAAAGTAGACGAAGAGTTTGGTTTCTGCAGCATCACCGTTACGTCAATGGAAAAACTGGAAACGATAGGGATGACGGAGAATGATATGGAAGAGGTAAAGGTAAAGGAGCACATCGAGTTGTAAGATGCGTCGTGTTGAATGAGAAAAAAACCAACTTTTCCATGTTTTAGAACAAGACAAATTCATTGCATAAAGAAGTGTTTGAGGAAAGGACGATAAGATTAGAAATTTAGCTTTCAGGCCATTCCAATGAAAAACTCAAGATAGGATGTGTGCATGATAAATAGTGAAAGGCATACTGGAAACAGGATCGCTTTATTGAACTTTTTTAGATCACTTTAAAACAAGCCAACACTTCTTTAGATAGTAAAAGGATAAAAAAGATCTATCCGAAAAATTGCCAAAGTGGCATTACAAAAATGCAATCCGCTGCCTAATTTGTTCAAAAACCAAACATATTCCGGGGAAGTATTCCATAACTTCATCTAAGCCTTAATTTAAAAATCCTACCTTGGACTTGAAATGACAAGGAGCAGTATAATTTCAAAATTCCCCGCATGTTTATTACTATCAGTAATGCTGTATATGCACCTTTGCTCTGCATTATGTGCAATCGGTACAGGTGGATGTTGTGGAACAGAAGATGACGACAACTGCAAAAAAACTTGCTGCGCAAATGAAAAAAGTGCTGATGGGAAAAGGAACGATTGTCAGGATATGCATTTTGCTTTTTTCAACACCACAGGACAGTTCGCATCCCAAAATCCGGTTGACCTGATAAAAGTGTTTCATTCCTTCATTTCCGTTGGCACTCCATTATATAAGGTATTACCGATAACGCAAAACAAAAATGATTTAGCGTATAACGGTTTCCATCCACCGCCATTAAATGTGGATATACGGATTTTAGTTCAGCGTTTCCAAATTTGATTTCTTAATACTCTAAGTTAAACGGCAGAATATTTTCTGACCGTGCAAAACTATTTATACCTATTCATCATTAATTAAGTTGTTTTTAATCTCAAATAAAAAACTAAAAATGAAAAAAATAATTTTTGTGCTGTTAATCGCAGTCGCTCCGTTCGTGCAACAAAGTATTGCACAAACAAACAACAATCAGCCGGTCAGCAAAGTGTTTGCTGCATATATAAATCTGAAGAATGCGCTTGTCGCCAACGATGGTAAAGCTGCCAGGGCAAGTGCTAAAACGATGCTTGAAGAAATTGCCAAGGTGCCAATGAAAAGTATGAGCAGCGAACAGCATACTATTTGGATGAAATACCAGAAAAAACTTTCTTACGATGCAACACATATCAGTGAAACGGATGAACTTGAGCATCACAAAGAACATTTTATGGCACTTTCAAAAAATATGTATGC
>JAYSPU010000028.1:0-3429 GCA_043721935.1 Bacteroidota bacterium
AATGTAGACAATCAACAGTCCGATGGCAATATTAATAGCCACTCCGCCCCGGAGCAGATTGTATAACTTGTAAAGTAAAAAGGTAACGATGCCTATGTCGATTATATCAATCAACCGTATCGTTAAAAAACCGATATGAAAAAGATCCATTCGAAGCGAAAGTAACGTATTTTTCCAATCGAATTAGCCGCCTTTCATTGAACTTAATAACGACTTCTACTTGCTTTTCAATTTTAACTGTTCTTCGAACTGATGTATGAGTTCTTCGTCAGAGAGTCCTGAATTGATTTGCTCTAAAGAAGACTGCGCCGACTGTGCCAGCGGATGATCCGGATATTTATTGAGAAACAGCATGTAAATTTCTTTTGCTTTTTCTTTGTCCTTTAATACGGTATCGTAAATAAATCCCTCCATGAATAAAGCAGCCGGAGCCTTTTTGTAATCGGGATAGTCTTTCAATAATCGGTCGTAAATGGCGATCGACTCCTTTGGTTGCTGTAATCCATTTGCAAGATCAGCTGCTTTGAATAAATACGATGGTGTGAGCGAATCTTCTTTGTATAAATCAGAATAATCGATGTAATCTTTTAAGACCCGAACACCAACAGCATGATCCAGCAATTTTGTCGAATCATTAATTAACATTTGTTCACCACTGGCAATTCGATTAGCCAGCCTTTCCTTTTCAGAGTTACAGGCGAATAGTATTACCAGAACAGTCACTGAACAAGCTACTTGTATTATTCGTTTCATATTATTTTTTATGCGAAAATTTCATTTTATAATCGACGTCAACTATTCCTTTGCTGATATCTGACAATCTCTTTTGAATCAATCTCCGGCGTAATGGTGAAATCCGGTCTGTAAATAAAACTCCTTCAATATGATCATACTCATGTTGAATAACCCGAGCTGTTAATCCGTCAAATTTTTTCTTCTGGAACTTCCAGTTACGATCGTAGTACTCAATATACACTTCATCTTTACGATGAATATCTTCTCGCACTCCGGGAATACTTAAACAGCCTTCGTTGAATTTCCATTTCTGGCCACTCTCTTCCCGAATCACAGCGTTGATAAACACTTCTTTGAATTTACGGACCTTATCATCGTCAAACGGTGCACCGTCAACAATGAATAAACGAATTGACAGACCGACTTGCGGGGCTGCTAATCCAACTCCATTACTTGCATACATGGTTTGAAACATATTGTCAATGAGTTCGTCCAGTTCAAGATAACGCTCACTGATTTCTTCCGCCCTTTTTTTTAATACAGGATCACCGTAGGCGACGATTGGGAAAATCATAATTTCTTCTACTTTTTATTTGCAATCATATCCATGTATGATTGCAATATTATAATTGCACTGGTCAGGTCTATTAACTCTTTATTCCGCCGGTCCATTTTTTTTAATCCGCCGGTAATCAATGTTTGCATGGCAATTTTACTGGTGAACCGTTCGTCCATGCGATCAATTTTATTCTCCGGAAACGCCTTTTTCAACAACTTGATGAACTGTTCTATCTGTGGCGTAATTTCCGAAGGAGTATTGTTCATATTTCGCGGTTCTCCGACTACAAATATATCAACGTCTTCGTTTTTACAATAATCGACTATAAATTTGAGTACGTCTTTCGAATGAACTGTCGTCAAACCTGTTGCAATAATCCGCTGAGGATCAGTTACCGCCAATCCCGTCCGTTTTGTTCCATAATCAATAGCCAGTATCCGCGACATGCTGCAAATATACATACAGTTCTCATAGCAGGAAATCAGAATAATATTTGAACTTTGGGTTCTTAATTTTTCCTTTGTCTTAAATTCAGTTTATGAAAGAAATTATAGAAAAAGCCTGGAACGATCGGAATCTTTTGAAAGAAAAGGAGACGTTGGAAGCCATTGAATACGTCGTTGAAGAATTAGACAAGGGCAAACTGCGTGTTGCTGAACCAATGGCAGATGGCTGGTTAGTAAATGAATGGATAAAAAAAGCAGTGATTCTGTACTTCCCGACCCGACAAATGGAAACGTTGCATGCCGGACCGATGGAATTTCACGATAAAATTAAACTCAAAACTTCATATGCTTCACTCGGCGTTCGGGTAGTTCCGCATGGCATTGCACGCTATGGTAGTTATTTGGCTAAAGGTGTCATTCTCATGCCTTCGTATGTCAACATTGGTGCTTACGTTGACGAAGGAACCATGGTCGATACCTGGGCAACAGTTGGCAGTTGTGCACAGATTGGAAAACTGGTTCACCTTTCCGGCGGCGTCGGAATTGGTGGTGTATTAGAACCCGTTCAAGCAGCTCCGGTAATCATAGAAGACAATTGTTTCATCGGTTCCCGTTGTATTGTTGTCGAAGGAGTTCATGTTGGAAAAGAAGCTGTTCTCGGTGCCAATGTAGTGTTGACTATGTCGACAAAAATCATTGATGTTACCGGTAGTGAACCTGTCGAATACAAAGGTTATGTTCCTCCAAAGAGTGTAGTCATTCCCGGATCATACCGGAAAACTTTTCCTGCCGGTGAATTCGATGTTCCTTGCGCTCTGATCATTGGTCAGCGTAAAGAAAGTACCGATAAAAAAACATCCCTCAACAATGCCTTACGCGACTTTAGTGTTGCGGTCTGATGCCTAAAAAATACCTGATCATCCAAACAGCCTTTACAGGCGATGTCATTCTGGCCACAGCTTTGGTAGAAAAGCTGATCGCTGCTGAATCGGATGCAGTTATCGACATGTTGGTTAGAAAAGGAAATGAATCGCTTTTAATTGGGCATCCTCATTTGAAGCGAACAATGGTTTGGAATAAAAATGAAAATAAATACGGCGGACTTTTAAGGTTGATTAAAGAAATACGCGATAACAAATACGATGAAGTAATCAATGTGCAACGGTTTGCAACAACCGGATTAATCACAGCATTTTCAGGAGCAAAAGTTAAACGTGGTTTTTCAAAAAATCCATTTTCTTTTTTATTTACAAAACGATTTGAACATACGGTTGAGAATGGGATGCATGAAACTGAACGGAATCAATTTCTTCTTTCCGGATTAACTGATTCTATTCCGGCTAAACCAAAAGTATATCCTTCAGTCGGTGATTTTGAAAAAACACAATTACTTTCTGAAAAGAAATTCATTACAATAGCGCCAGGGTCTGTTTGGTTTACCAAGACTGTTCCTGCTTATAAATGGGTGGAATTTATTCAGCAAATTATCGAGTCTAATTCAAGTATTTCAATTTACCTTATTGGCGCACCCAATGAAAAAGATGAATGTGAACAAATAAAAAACAAGGTTGATTCTTCTTTGGTTGTAAACCTTGCAGGACAACTTTCTTTATTGCAATCGGCGGCTTTGATGAGTCGTGCAATAATGAATTACACCAATGACTCTGCTCCTTTGCATTTGGCTTCTGC
>JAYSPU010000029.1:0-1819 GCA_043721935.1 Bacteroidota bacterium
CATGCAAGAATAACCATTCATAGGAAAATGCAATTCCTCATTGAATGTAAATTCAGCGGATGAATGTTCAACTGTTGATCTGTCAAGAAAAGCTTCTACGAATAGATTATTCCCAGTCGGAATACTGATTGTTGTTAAATCAGATGTTCGGGCAGAAAGTGAGGTACCAATGTTTATTCTACGTGCAGAAGTTGGGAAAATTGTATCCAAAACATAGGTGTATTTTTTATGTCCTCTTAAAATCCCTCCATTGCAATCAGTAATGGCAGAAGAACAATAATCCAATAATTCAAGTGAATCAATTAACAATGCACTGCTCACTGCAGTTGATCCGCTGTCGAGATTTGTAAAATTTATTGCCAAGGAATTAGTAGGATAAATTCCATTACACCCTCTATAAATGTTTATGTATATAGAATAAGTTGATCCCCCGCGGTATTTATAATAAATTTCTAAACCTGCTCCATGTGTGCCAAATGAGGTAAGTGCCGAAAAGGTCATTAAAATCGATAGTAAATATTTCATAATAAAAATTAAATGATTATTAATCAAACTTAGAGAATATGATTGCAAAATCAAAATGTAATTGTCCGGTTAAAGCAATAAAACAAGGTAATTGCATCATGCTCGGCGGAATGTTAAGCGGAAATTATTCATCCCGATTCAAATTAGGAACATCATCAAGCGTCATTCCGCCGTTATCAAAGACGTTCAATCATTGTAGGGCGGAATGATGCTTGAATGATTCTTGATACGAAGCGCAAAGCTTCAATTAATCACTGAACCGCCAATTTCTTGTAGGTGCTGTTAGCGGCAGTAAAGTTGTCTGTCCGAAGACGGTCAGTTTGAAGTCCGCAAACAATTTGTGTAGCTCCGTTTAGTTTAGTTTTTAGGTCGTGTCGTGTCTGCAAAATATGTTGTCTATTTGTTTAACTGTGTTGAACTTTTTTCATAAACAATTCCTTCTCTTGAATCAGGGTCTCCGATGGTTATCAATATTGAAAGATGGTTATCTTTTTTCACAATGTCAGCAAAAGTTGCTTGCTCAATTTCAATTTGGCAATTATCTCCATTACCGCAGTAAACTCTCCAATTCCCATTTTGATTAATTGTTTTTTTAGTAGATTCTCCAAAGCTATTTACAACATTGTCTGGAAGCTTATGAAAGTAATATTTGTTATTGGCAAAGAGTTCCAATCTACTGCTGTCAATATTATAACCTTGATGAATTAAAAACTTTTTTGAACTGCTGTTGAGTTCATACACTCCGAAAAGTTCATTGTCTGAAGGTTTAGTTTTTATAGGTTCGAAGCCAGAATCCCAAGCAGGAAAAATGATAAACATTACTGCAAATAAAATTGGAATCAGAATTGAAAAACCAAAACCCAAATTGAACAACCGTTCTTTAAAAACAGGGTTGTCTTGTTTGTTGAATAACTTGTCGGCAAGAGGTCCGAGAAAGTAAAACAAGTTTGCAAAGCCAATAATAATCCAAGAACCTATACCTTGAACAATTAAAGCCAGTATTGAAAAGTTCTTGTGTCCCTCAATTATGAAAAATAATATGTAAGCTAAAACACCAGAGAGTATAAAACCAATATTGTATTTAAGTCGATTTTGTTCCCACCAGCTTCTAGGTTTCTTATTAGTCATTGTTATTGATTTTGTCTGTTCGTTTTTGCACTGTCCTCAATGTTTGCACTGTCGCGGTTTTATTGCTGATAACGGCAGTCTGTCTAAATACTACCATTGTTTGAAAATCATCCTCATTATTTATTTGGTTTCAAACATTACAATTGAAAAACATTAGTTCTTAGAC
>JAYSPU010000030.1:0-4319 GCA_043721935.1 Bacteroidota bacterium
TTCAATAACTCTGAAGGTTCAACTACAAAAGGTGTAAACCTTGAAACATCGTTGGATTGGGATTTGAAAAATAGTCAGTCGATTCCTATCGCTAGTGGAATGTATCTTATTCATGTTACCGCTGAAGGCGTTGGAGAACGTACATTGAAATGGTTCGGTGTTATGCGCCCGGTTGACCTTGATACATTCTAATTTAGTATTCATCATTGCAGTAAAAGAAAACATCATTATATGAGACTGATTTCTAAAAATAATTTGTTCAAGTTGGGCGTGTTGGCCTTAGTCATTCCTGCGACTACATTGTTCGCCGGTAATCCTGATCGTGCCGGTTCTGCCGGTGCAACTGAATTGCTTATCAATCCATGGGCGCAATCGTCCGGTTGGGCAGGAGCAAATTCAGGTTGTGTTCAGGGACTTGAAGCACAATTCCTCAATGTTGCAGGGACGGCCTTTACTAAAAAGACAGAAGCTGTATTCAGTCACACGAATTTCCTTCAGGGAAGTGGAATGGCATTAAATGCATTTGGAATTACCCAAAAAGTCGGGGAAGCCGGTGTTCTTGGTGTGAGTATCATGTCTATGACATTTGGTGAAATTCCAATAACAACAACTGAACAACCGGAAGGTGGATTAGGAAGTTACAATCCACAGTTCATCAACATGGCACTTTCATACTCTAAGATTTTCTCAAATTCTATCTATGGTGGAATGGCGATAAAAATCGTGAGTGAAAGTATTTCAAACGTTGGAACAAGCGGAATTGCATTGGATGCAGGTATTCAATACGTGACCGGAACCAATGATGAACGAAACAATATTAAATTTGGTATTGCATTGAAGAATGTTGGAACACCACTTCAGTTTGGTGGCGACGGACTTTCTACTCGTGTAACTGCTCCAAATACAAATAATGTATATCAGTTAACTGTACAACAACGTACAGAAGGATTCGAAATGCCTTCGTTGTTAAACATTGGTGCCGCTTATGATTTCAATCTGGCGCTTGATAACCGTTTAACTCTTGCAGGTAACTTTACATCCAATTCATTCACAAACGATCAGTTCATGCTCGGTCTGGAATATGGATTCAAAGAATTGTTTATGCTTCGCGGTGGTTTCACTTATGAAAACAACGTGTTTGATGATGCATTAAGAACGACTGTTTACACCGGTCCATCTGCAGGAGCAACTCTTATGCTTCCATTAGGCAAAGGCGGAAAGAAATTCGGTATCGATTATAGCTATCGTGCGACTAGTCCCTGGTCCGGAGTTCACACTTTTGGGGCCCGTTTTACTTTGTAAAAAAAAACGTTATATTTGTTCAACAAAACAAGATTCCCGAAACGGAGTCTTGTTTTTTGCTTTAATTATTTAGAAACAATTATTATCATGTCAGTACAGTATTTTACACCGGAAGGATTAAAAAAATTGCAGGACGAATTAAGTAATCTGCGCAATGTAGAGCGTCCTAAGATTTCACAGGCTATAGCAGAAGCTCGTGACAAAGGAGACTTGTCAGAGAATGCTGAATACGATGCAGCGAAAGATGCTCAGGGATTACTTGAGTTAAAGATTTCAAAACTGGAAGCTGTAGTTGCAACTGCGCGCATAATTGATGAAAGTAAACTGGATTCATCTAAAGCGCTTGTTTTGTCAAAAGTGAAAATAAAGAACAAAACGAATGGAGCTGTAATGACCTATCTTTTAGTTGCAGAAAATGAAGCAGATTTTAAACTGGGAAAAATTTCTGTCACGTCACCTATAGGAAAAGGATTGTTAGGAAAGAAGGTTGGTGATGTAGCCGAAATCGCTGTCCCGTCCGGAAAAATGGAATTTGAAATTCTTGAAATATCCCGCTAAATGGCTTCTGTTTTTTCCAAAATTGTAAACGGTGAAATTCCTTCCTACAAGATTGCAGAAGACGAAAAATATTTTGCCTTTTTAGATATCAGTCCGCTCGTCAAAGGTCACACGCTCGTTATCCCCAAAAAAGAAACCGATTACATTTTTGACATCGACGATGTTGAGTATGAGCGACTGTGGACATTTGCAAAAAAAATAGCGAAAGCAATTGGCTCATCTGTTCCTTGTAAGCGAGTTGGAATTGCCGTCATCGGCCTCGAAGTTCCTCATGCGCACATTCATTTGATTCCCATGAACAGAGTCAGCGACATGAATTTTGCCAACCCTAAAATCAAGGTCCATGCTGAGGAAATGGAGCGGATTGCTGCCGCAATACGAGCCAAACTAGTAGGTTGAGACGATTCCCGTATATTATTAACAATAACGATTTTAGATAGAACGTCCTGTGCACTGTAACTGTACACAGTTACAGTACACAGTTACAGTGCACAATCTGTCCACAGTTACAGTACACAGTAACAGTGCACAATCTGTTCACAGTTACAGTTCACAGTAACAGTGCACAATCTGTTCACAGTAACTGTACACAGTAACAGTGCACAATCTGTTCACAGTAACAGTACACAGTAACAGTGCACAATCTGTTCACAGTTACAGTACACAGTAACTGTACACAGTCTGAACACAGTTCATTCTACGATTTACCATGATTTACCACCTTCCCCGGATTCGCCGTAACAAACGCCTTCCAGCCACTCAGTTCCTTTTTCGGGCTAGCGCTGTTGTTTTGAAAGTAATGGCAGACTGCGGCCGCTAATCCGTCTGTAGCATCAAGGTATTCCGGTGTCTCTTTGTATTTTAAAATAGTCTGCAACATTATTGCAACTTGCTCTTTAGAAGCATTACCATTGCCGGTGATGGATTGTTTAATTTTTTTCGGAGAGTATTCAAAGATGGGAATTGACCGGTATAAGCCGGCTGCCATTGCAACACCTTGTGCACGACCTAGTTTTAGCATTGACTGAACATTCTTTCCGAAAAAGGGAGCTTCTATTGCCAGGTCATCCGGATGATATTCATCAATCAGCATTAACGTCTTTTCAAAAATGTGTTTCAGTTTTAATGCATGTCCGTCCAGATTGTCTAGTTTAATTACGCCAAGACAAATTAATTCCATTGTCGTTCCTTTGATACGGATTAATCCATATCCCATAATGTTGGTGCCCGGATCTATCCCTAAAATGATTCGTTCAGTATCTACAGGAGATTTTTTTAGCATGAAGGAGCAAATGTATTTATCATCTTATCAATCGTTCGGTAGGTGTATATCTTGAAAAATTAAGAGCGTGCACCTTCCGGCTACTTTTGTACTTTCGTAACGGTGTGAAGTAGCGCCGCCTTATGCAAAGTAAACGAAATAAATTCAACCTCTTGTGGGTAATTGTAAAGTGGCTGATCGCACTGGGTGCTTTGGCTCTCATTTACACGAAGGTTTTTAAACCGGAGGAGAACAGAGATTATTTAAACAATCTTTCTCTTTTGTTTTCGTCAGGTGAAGCGCGGGTTTTATTGATATGCGTTTTTCTTTTGATGTTTTTAAACTGGCTGATTGAGACAATAAAATGGCGGTTTATGATTCGAAAGATTGAAAATCTATCGCTCGTAAAAGCGTATGAAGCAGTACTGAGCGGATTAACGGTTAGCTTTTTTACTCCGAACAGAATAGGTGAATATGCCGGTCGTGTTTTTTATCTGCAACAAGGGAACCGATTGGCTGCAACCATTATCACCATTATTGAAAATGCCGGACAGTTAATCATAACCATCATCACAGGTTGTCTTGCAATGATCTGGTATAAAAACGAATTTTTGGAAATCTCAGGATGGCAATCTACTGCAATCACCTGGGCTTGTTTAACAGTTCCGGTTCTGGTCTTATTTGTATTTTTAAACCTGAACGTTTTAATTGCTGCTCTGAGTCAAAATGCCTTCATTAAAAAATACACACATGTGTTTGATTCTTTTTCATTTTATTCGAAAATGGAGTTGACAAAACTACTCTTACTTTCACTGTTGCGCTATTCTGTTTTTTCTGTACAGTTCTTTTTGTTAATCAAATTGTTTGGATTGGAATTACCCGTTCTTCCGACACTTTTTTTAATTTCATTATCATTCTTTTTCATGACTATAATTCCTACGATTGCAATAACTGAATTAGGAGTACGTGGTGCTATAAGTGTTTATTTTATTTCAAAAATAAATCCGGATGGAGTTCCCGTTCTCAATGCTGCATTTGCATTGTGGCTGATTAATTTGGTAATACCTTCTGTTATTGGAGCTGTTCTGATATTGAATGTCAGATGGAAAAAGAAATCGGAATGGAAATAATTTCACTTGTTCTGGTTATTGGGTATGCTGCATTTTTAATCTGGTGCAGAATGGGTTGGCAAAAAATC
>JAYSPU010000031.1:0-6917 GCA_043721935.1 Bacteroidota bacterium
GATTGTAAAATTTCATGTTTAACTCTTAACATTGCCTCATGAATGTACTCATTGTAGAAGACGAACGCCAACTTTCACATGAAGTTGAGATTTTTTTAACCAAGCAAGGTTACCATTGTGACGTTGCATTCAGCGGTAAAAGCGCTTCTGAAAAAGTTTTCGTTAACTCATATGATTTCGTTTTGCTTGATATTGGATTGCCTGATTATAACGGATTTCAACTTTTAAAGGAAGCAAAAGAGGCCGGGAAGGATGCAGCATTTATTGTATTAACTGCAAGAGGATCAATCGATGACCGGATTACAGGACTTGATTTAGGCGCTGATGATTATCTGGCCAAACCTTTCAGCTTACTTGAGTTGCAAGCCAGGATGCAAGCCATACTGAGACGGAAACACGGCTTAAAAAACAATACTATTCAGATTCATGATTTCATAATGGATATTCAAAACCGGACGGTTTACTTTGAAAAAAATGCAATTAATCTGACTAAGAAGGAATTTGATATTCTGCATTATATGGCATTGCATAAAAACCGTGTTATCACCCGCGTGCAATTAACAGAGCATATTTGGGGTGATGTACTGGAAGAAGATTATGAATCGAATTATGTTGACGTTCATATGAAAAACCTGCGAAAAAAATTAGCTGCCTTTGGAAATGCTGATTTCATCGAAACGGTCAGAGGAATCGGATACCGCCTCAACATGAACTAAGCGATTATTCTATTGAAACTACAACTCAAACTGGTTTTTTATAATGCTATCTCCAAAGCTCTCATCATTGCGGCAATTGGAGCTTTTTTACCGATCCTGATAAAGACGGTGGTGTATAACCACATTGACAAACGACTCATTGCAAGACTGGATAAAACAATGTTGATGGTCAGTCGCGGTGGATTAGATGAAATTACACTAGACCAGGATTGCAGTTTTGATTCGTATAATATTTTTAAAGAAGAATTTGTTTCCATCTCTCCATTGCCAACGTTGCCATCGGACTTTGGAAAATATCAAATTGAAAATACTGAACGTGTTATTGAAAATGAAATGGTGCATCATCGTGTACTCACTCATGCATTCATTTATGATAATCAGTTGTATGAAATAGAAATCGGCGAAGGACTAAGCGCCGTAGATCAATTGAATTATACTATACGTAAATTCTCTTTGTGGATGATGATCGGAGTCATCCTGTTTTCCATCTTCCTTGATCTTGCATTTGCCCGATTATTATTAAAGCCATTCAATAAAATTGTCAATATCAAATTGCGTAATATAGGGCATCCGGTTTCCTTTGATTCTACTCCGGTCAAAACTTCTACGTATGAGTTTGCTTATCTTGATAAAACCATCAATGAGATGATGGTAAAAATCAAGGAAACATTTGAGATGGAAAGGGAATTCATCATGAATGTATCGCATGAAATTTTAACTCCGATCAGTATTTTAAAAAACAGGCTGGAAAATCTTCTCAACGATCCTACTTTGCCTCACCCAATCGCTGATCAAATGGTTGACAGCCAAAAGACATTATCAAGATTGACTAAGGTTGTAAGGTCATTGCTATATATAAGTAAAATTGAAAACGAGCAATTTGCCAGAAATGAAACCACTGAATTACGACCTTTGTTACAGGAAGTAATTGAAGAGTTGGAGGATTGGATCATGGCAAAGGAAATAACTGTTATCAACGAATGGAAAAGTGACCGGACGGTCAACAATTGCAACAAATCGCTTTTACATACGCTCCTCTTTAATATTCTTTCTAATGCAATTAAATATAATAAGCCCAATGGTAAAATTTATATTACTGCAGAAGAATCGGGTAGTCACTTTGAAATAAAAATCAAAGACACAGGAGCCGGAATTGAAGAAGATCAATTACCATTTATATTTGAACGGTTTAAAAGGTTCCGACCTGCTGATGAAATGAGCTATGGATTAGGCTTGCCTATTGTTAAATCTGTTGCTGATTTTCATAATATAGAAATTACTGCTGAAAGTGAACAGGGAATAGGGACTACCTTTATTCTGACTTTCCCTACTAATTGATATGTTGAGGTTTAGATTACTGTTAATTTGAGCCAAAATTCAATTTTTGCCAAAAATTAAAATAAAAGTTTAACTAAAATTCAAAAGCTAAACCTAGCTTAAAGCCTTTATCCATGAACCTTTGAATGATTTATCTACTAACTAACATTCAATTTGTTCAAAAAACCGTTGATTAAAACGATTCCAGAATATTGAAAATAAAAAGAATCTTCTATATTTGTGCACAAATCAAATTTTTGTTGAAAGCAACGGTAGTCTAGAGCAAGTCAATTTCATTGATTATTAAACAGATGACGCAAGTCTTTCATAAAGAACTGAATAATGAGTAAAAGCGAATATCCAAAATTTAGCCTCGGCGAATCTCTCACTGAGGAACAAATTACTTTTTTTGATCGGAATGGTTTTATCCATTTCAGTGCTGTTGCGTCGGCTGATGAGGTAAAGTCTATTATTAATTCCACTGAAGATATCCAGAACAAATGGATAAAAAATGGGGTTAAAAAGATCAATGGCGTACCAATCAAATTTGGTCATGATGAAAATGGACAAGAAATTGTTCACCGTTTTCCATTCACCTCACAGTATAGTGAGCCTGTCCATAATTTCGTTCTAAGCAAGCGTGTGCAAGCCCTTCAGGTGCTTCTTCCCCAGGGATCACGTATAGCTGAAAATGAAAAAGACGGAGTGATTGTTAATCACTATGTGAATACATCCAATAGTAATTTTCGTCAGATGGGATGGCATACAGACAGTATGCGCGATATTTTCTATGGAAAGAAAATTATGCCCATGTTGAACGTTGGTTTATACCTGGACGACTCTTCTTCTGATAAAGGCGGTTTGCGAATTATTCCGGGTACACACAAACAGAATTTATTCAGTATGCTTTTCAAGAAAGCTTACTTCATGAATAACGAAGAAGATAAAAAAGAAGTGCTGGTTGATGCAAAAGCGGGTGACATGGTCGTTCATGACGGACGCATCTGGCATCGGGTTGCAATGTCACCGCATTTAGGTGCGGCAAGTAGACGTAGAGTTATGTACATTCCGGTTATTCTAGGAAAATACATGCCGAAGTCAGAAGAAAGCACTACTCCATTTTATCATCATTTCCAGAAACTGGTTAAGTAATAAACATAACTCTAATTATAATGGAACCGCCACAAAACGGTTCCATTTTTTATTTACACACTCTTCATGTCGTACGCCATAGTTACCGGAGCAAGCAAAGGAATCGGTAAAGAAATTGCTCTCCTACTCGCTAAAAAAAAACACTCCCTTTTATTAGTTGCTCGAAATGAAGATGCCTTAAAGGAGCTTTCGGAATACATTAAAAAAGAATTTACTGTGGATTGTAAATGGCTAGCCACAGATTTATCGAATCCGGATGGAGTTCAAAAAGTAATACGCTTCGTCGAACAAAAATTATCAGACGTTTCCATTTTGGTTAACAATGCCGGTTATGGCCTTTGGGGAGCCTTTGATGAGACGGCTGCTGATAAGCAACTAAACATGATGGATCTGAACATGAGAACGCCTGTAGTTTTAACTCATGCATTGCTCCCATTATTGAAAAAACAAAAGCAATCCTACATATTGAACATAGCCAGCACTGCTGCGTATCAGGCAGTCCCTACTTTGGCTGTCTATTCTGCTACTAAAGCTTTTATGGTTCTATTTTCAAGAGCATTGCATTATGAGCTTAGAAAAACGAATGTTTCGGTTACCTGTATTAGTCCTGGCGCTACAGACACTAATTTTATGAATGCTGCCGGTATGACATCACCTGAGATTTTAAAACGTGCAGAAAAGTTCAACATGAATCCACGTGAAGTTGCAGCTTTCGCATTGAAAGGAATGTTCAAGAAAAAAAATGAAATTATTCCCGGATTTGTTAACCAGTTTTCTGTTTTTATGACGAGACTTGTTCCGAAAAGTCTGACCGAAAAAATTGCTGCAGGGCTATACGAATAGGTTTTAACTAGCTTCGATTCTTTACTACTTTTTTTGACACTGCTTTTTGTAATACAGCAAAGAATTTACAATACTGTTGTAAGCCACATTGATCACATTTAGGCGAACGAGCAACACAAACATATCGTCCATGTAAAATAAACCAATGGTGCGCAATTGCGACCTTTGACTTAGGCAGGTGACGCATCAACTGCTTTTCTGCTTGCAAAGGATTTTTAGCATTTGTAGTCAAACCTATACGTGCAGCAACACGAAAAACATGAGTATCAACAGCTAAAGCGGGATGATGATAGACAACAGACGAAATTACATTGGCTGTTTTTCTTCCGACTCCCGGCATTCTTTGTAAATCATTTACATCTGATGGAACAATCCCACCAAAGTCATGGACTAACATTTTTGCCATACCTACCAGATATTTGGCCTTGCTTCCCGGATAGCTGATGCTTTTAATATATGGGAAGACTTCATCGGCAGAAGCTACTGCTAATACCTCAGGTTTAGGAAACGATTTAAACAACTCTGGAGTAGTTTGATTGACCCTTTTATCTGTGCATTGCGCTGATAAAATAACGGCGACTAAAAGTTCGTAGGGATTAGTATACTTCAATTCTGTCTCAGCAACCGGTCTGTTTTGTTCAAACCAGTCGATCACTTTTTCATAGCGTTCCTTTTGGGTCATAACTTGATCAACAATCCGAGGTAAGGTACAAAAGACCTTAGAATGAATCTCAATGAAATTTATTATCTGATTCAACTAATCAAAAAACTTGATTCCTTTTATTGTAAATAAAAAAACCAGCCTCCATTGGAAGCTGGTTTTCTCTCTAACCTTTAACTCATAGATTTCTATTTAACCATAGGCGATTGTTATTTCGATTCGATGCTCAAATATATTTCAGCAGAGAAAGAAAACAAGATTATTCAGTAGCAGATCTTACAGAACGGGTGAATAGTTTAAAAAACTTGGTCAATGAGAGCGGTTAATATTTTACAAAAAAAAGCCGGCAGATTGCCGGCTTTCACTTGATCTCTCTTTGATACAATTTTTATCAAGCAACCTTTTCGATTTTTTCCATTAGTGTTTCTATACACTTTTCAGAAACTTTTGGTACTGCACCATCTAAAACTGTTAGCATTCCTACCAGCTCCTGATACTCAAATTGAATCAATGGATCTCCATCGATAGTTCGTTGGATCCGATCGCTCTCCAGCAGACCGGTTTCGTTGTAGGCATAAGCCAACAACTGATTAAAAGTAATAGTATTTATCATACACTGAAATTTAGGGGTTATGGTTCTTTTAACGCCTGCATTTCTTTATTATTGGATAGTCGATCAATATTTTCACTCTTTCAGCTGGAAAGAATTCTTCCCAACCATTTCGCGCATTTTTAAAACAGCATAATGCATTCTTCCTAGAGCCGTATTAATGTTGATATTCAACATTTTGGATATCTCTTTAAAGGAAAGTCCTGCATAATGTCTTAAAATAACGACCTCTCTCTGTTCAAATGGAAGTTTCTCTAATAATCCACGAATGAATTGAATTTTTTCATTGTGAATCATCTCCTCAGAAGCATCCCGGTTTTCACTTGCTAGTATGTCGAAAACACTGTACTCTTCCCTGTCATGTTGTAAGGGCATGAGTTTTTCCTTTCTGAAATGATCGATCACGAGATTGTGAGCAATTCGTAATGCCCAAGGCAGAAACTTTCCTTGTTCATTATAATTTTTCTTTCGAAGAGAAAGGATAATTTTTATAAAGGTTTCCTGAAAGAGATCTTCAGCTAATTCCTGATCCTTGACCAGAAAATAAATGGTGCTGAAAATCCGCTGCTTGTGGCGGCGAACCAGTTCGGTAAGGGCTTGTTGATTGCCTTCCTGATAAAGACCGATGAGGTCCTTATCGTCCATCAGAGGGATTTTTGACATAGCTAGTCTGCTTTAATTGAGGATTAATATTAAAGTAGATGTGTAGCTATATTCCTCCGTGATTTAGGAAGCCTGAAAAAAGTGCAGACTTCTGATTTTATTTAAATCAAATATAGATGATGGATTTTCATTTTGCAAGTACTTTTTAAAATAATTTAAGGAATATTTACCGTTTACTTACAGAATCACATTCACCAAAATTCAGGGTCAACAGGATTTTATCATTAAAAGGAGTCGTTTTCCAGACCCGATTCTGAATTTTCAAGAGGATTAAGAAAATTAAATCAGAAATGATATTCTAGGTATCTTTGCGCCTTCATATGCCAGAATTCAACAAACTAGATCCAAAGGACTTTATTATTATCAAGGGTGCTCGTGTCCATAATTTAAAAAATATAGACGTTGCCCTTCCTCGAAATAAATTTATAGTCATTACCGGCTTATCAGGATCCGGTAAATCATCGCTTGCTTTTGACACACTATATGCAGAAGGACAAAGACGATACGTTGAAAGTCTGAGTAGTTATGCTCGTCAGTTTATCGGTAGAATGGATAAACCGGATGTAGATTATATCAAAGGTATTTCTCCTGCGGTAGCTATTGAACAAAAGGTGAACACCCGTAATCCACGCTCAACAGTAGGAACATCAACAGAGATTTACGATTATTTAAAATTATTATTTGCCAGAGTTGGTAAAACGTACTCTCCGGTTTCCGGACAATTGGTAAAGCGAAATACAGTTGAAGATGTTTTGAATCATATCAATTCATTTCCTGACCAGACTAAAGTGTTATTATTTGCTCCGGTCTTTCTTCATCCGGGGCGCTCGGTAGAAGAAGAATTAAATCTATTGCTTCAAAAAGGATTTGTGCGGATACGATTTAATAAGGATGTAATAAAAATAGAAGACATTTTAAATGAAGCAAAGTTGGTAAAGCAAATAAATGCTTTAGG
>JAYSPU010000032.1:0-7072 GCA_043721935.1 Bacteroidota bacterium
TTAAAATACTCCGACAGATTATTTAAAAATGCTTTTATCTTTACAGCATGAAAGCATTTTTGACTTTAGTTTTACTTTCTATCTTTTTATCCTGTACAACGAAAAAAGCAGAACCACCTATTGTCTCTGATCAAACCTTATTTGAATTAGCACAGCACACTCCAGGCTTCTCATATTATAAAGGACGCCCCGATACGCTTCCTGCTGATCCATCAAGTCCGCATGGATCATTTGTAAGGGTACGCTTCAATCCAACAGCACGTGCAGCAATGAATGATTCAATAAGCCAACTGACAGAAACTACCTTTCCCGATGAATCGATGATTGTAAAAGAAGTTTATGACCAACGTGGCGGGCAATTAAAAGCATATGCTATTTTATATAAATTAAAAAACAATGCAAATTCCTCCGGTGGCTGGCTATGGAGTGAAACTGATCCTGTTGGAAATGTCCTTTACTCTGTTGAAAAAAAAGGAGAAGATTGTTTTTCCTGTCACTCATCTTTAACCAATGTTGATTTTGTTAAGACGTTTGGATTGCATTGATAACTACGAACGCTACCTCCTTTTCATATTTCATTATTCTACTACTTTGAAAAATCTGACTTTGTTTTGATTAATATACAAACAACTCTCTATATTTTATTTATTCCACAAATGACCGAACGATGCTTTGAACTGCTGAAACAAAAGGTCCAACCATTTAGAATAAAGATCAATCAATTAATATTTGGAATTAACATACCCGGCAATCCATTCCTTGTGACTTTTATATTTCTCTATACTTTTATGTATTGGGATTTTTATCCGATATGTTCCGGCCAATCCACCAATCAAAAGACCCGGTATACCAAAGACAATTCCTCCGGCTAAAGCATTTTGTTCTGCCGGTAATTTATCAAATAATCCATATTCAGTAATTCCGGAAAGGCCGAGCAATCCGCCGAGTAAAAATCCAAATCCTGCTCCAATAAGAAATCCTTTTCCTACACTCCCCTTTTGTCTGATTTTTATTTTCTGAATATTTCGGGCATCAATAAAATTCAAGTGCCGGTCTTTGCTTATAAAGTCATTTCCGTATGAAGATACTGAGAATACGATACCGGAATCGTTCACGTTGTGCAAATACCCATTGCGTGTTCTAAAGGAAAAAGTAGAATCACAAAAAATCAAAAAATGATATACTGGTTTTTTGCTTAGCCTTTGTGCGGACTCAAGTCTATTCGGAATTGTATCAGAAGTTTCTGTTGTTTGCGTCGAAAGAACAACACTATAGCCGTTTGCATACTTAATCTTTTTTTAAATCATTTTTCAAAATCAAAAATTGAGAGTCATCTCCCATCGATTTCATGTAATACACTTCTCTGTCCGTTTCTCTTTTTATTATAACAGGCAGCGCACCTCCGCTTTTTAAAAATAAAGAATCCTGAGCAAATGCATTTTGAAAGATTAACAAATGAAATGCTGCTATTAAAAATTGTCTAAAACTTTTCATGTCATTGTAATTTAGTAATCGAATTTAAATTAAAGATAGAATTTGCCTTTGAATATAACTAGCAACTCAAAAGATTGCATTTCAAAAAACCCAATTTATTATCACTTCTATTTTGTCTGATTTAACTAAATAAAACTGGCTAACCCAAACATTTTTTTAATGTATCTTACAGCTAAACTTACTTTTACTTTTCCAATATGCTTACCGGGTATCGTTTACTGATTTATTCATTTTTTTTAATTGGCTATTTAACATGTTATGCTCAAGACAAAGAAGAACCTACGTTCCGTTTATATTTAATTGGTGATGCAGGAGAAGGAGATACCTCCGGTCCAACCTTACTTGATCTGCAAAGTCAATTATACGATAATCCGAAAAGCGCTGTTGTTTTTCTTGGCGACAACTGTTATAAGAAAATGTTCTTCGGCTTGTTTGATCCTGAAATGAAAGGATTTGATGGCAGAAAAATTACCAAAAGAAGAATGATGACTCAGCTGAACATGCTGAAAGACTACAAAGGCTATGCTTATTTCATCCCCGGAAATCACGACTGGTGGAATTTGATTGCTCTTAAAAGCGGAAAAAAAATCTGCTGAAAAAACAGGTATTTGTCCAGAACACCTTAAAAACATTCACGACTATTCAGAATCATAACGAAGGAACTTTTTTACCGCTTGACGGAAGTCCCGGACCCATTTCAAAAGATTTTAATAATGGAAAAACGCGAATTATTTTTCTTGACACGTACAGACTTATTATTGAAGAAGGCAGAAAGCGCCGTGTCGATTCACTATTACTCAACAGCTTTTACAGAGAATTAAAGGCACAACTTACGGATGCAACGAATAAACATGAAAAAATTATTGTTGTCGGTCATCATCCTATTCATTCAAAAGGAAAACATTCGCTTCCATTAGTATTCTGAGAACGACAAAACAGACGCTTTGCCGATAACAATGCCAACTATCCGCCATACAATAGAATGGCCACACATCTGGACAGTTTACTAAAGGAACATCATCATCCTGATATTTATTATGTCAGTGGACATGAACATTCTTTAGAATATTTTTTCAGTGAAAGTCTGCACTATTTGATCAGCGGCTCTGGAAGTAAGACAGATCATGTATTATTTAAAAATCACAACGATGACAACGAATATTTGCAATGGAACGAACAAGGTTTTTTTGTAATCGAATTTTATGGACGTTTTGAAAGAGTGCTCATGTATCACAGAAAAGATTTGTTGTCCCTTTTGGAAAGAATCTGTATTTCAGGATGCAATTAGCAGAAGGGCTTAAAATTATTTCTTAACAATATTTTCAAATAAAATAATAGCCTGTTTTATTTTCTTGCCTTTCGCTGTTCCTGGCCCATAGCACTTGGATTTTTCTAAATTTTTATAGTATGCCATTAAATTTCGTTTTAAATCCTGATCTGCATTTTCAAAATGATGTCTGCTCAGTTTCATCAGTAACTTATAATAAGCTGCATCACATAATTTATAATTATCAAGAACCGATTTCTTACCGGTATCTAAATTGATGTTTTCTTCATTACTCGAATTATATTTTAGTCTGGCCAGATCTTTTGAATAATTAAAAAGAATGGAATCAAAGCTCTGCTCAAAAAGCTTCTCCGATTCCTTGTCCGGCATTTTAGGTTTAAATTTTGAAAGAGGACCAACCTTTGGTAAGATTACCATTACAAATTCAACTAATGTAGATTGAAATCTAGGTTGATCAAATTCTTTTCTATACGCCTTTCCGGCAATGGAATAATGATATAATTTTTCTGTCGAGAGCGGATTCAATTTTACTATGAAAGAATTTTTAACTTTCCATGCATCGCGTGTAAGCTCAGGAATTATTATTTTTACTGCAAAGCGAAAGGTCGACACAGCCAGTGGTAAACTTTTAAAAATACTTTTTAATTCAATGCCATAAGTTTTCAGGAAAGCCCGACCAAAGAGAGAATCACTGATCTGAAATCCTATAAAATCATGATACGAATTTGTGCTGTAATTTCCTCTGGCTGTTTGCAACATATCAAATCCAAATTCAACTCTCGCATGTTGATTTTTACCTTCTTCATAGGTAACAACATTACCGTCCTTGTTCCGGAGTTTTGGAAAAAGAACAGGAACAACCAGATTGGTTCCATCTGAATGCCCGTAAGTGTCCGCTTCAAAATGGGAAAGTACACCTAAAGAAAAAGCATATTCGTTAAGAGTATGTGATTCACCCAGCAAGTTTCTAATAAAATCTCCACTTCTGACATAATGAACCAGATCACTAAAAAATTCACTTCCAAATGGATAATATCCCATATCAGGAATCAACGAGCCTCCATAAACAAAAGCACGTGCTGTTTGTAATTCGGCATCTGTAACATTTGGAAATTTAAATTTTAAAAGAGGCACGATTGAATTTTTCCAGCTCTTATCTATTATTGACTCATGTGAAAGAAGTCCGTACGATGAAGAATGATTCGGCAGAAAAAAGAAAAAATATAAAACTGTCAGAAGAAATTTAAAAATTGGTATTTTCATTTTCATTCGGATAAATTCAAATTCATATAACTAAATCCGAAAGCTCATCTCTAGGCATGTAGCTATTAGTATAAAAGCAAAAGCGATCTTTACCTGCCTGACCGGCTCAACGCTAAGCGACATTACACGTGAACATTATTAAGACTTCCCATTACACCAAAAACATTTAATAGCCAGATGATTACTACAACCACCACCACTACGTTTAAGATTTTTTTAATTTTTCCATCCATTGGAAGATAGGCATTGACCAGCCATAACAGGACACCTACTACAATTAAGGTAATGACAATATTGAATAGTGACATAAATGTTAGTTTAACCACAAATGTAATTCGCTAACCTTTGGTTCGTGTTACATAACTATGTCATAATCTTATATTATTATTTGCAAAAAGATCAAAAAATCCTGAATACAGACTAATCCACCGGGATGAAATATAGGCAGAACTATTTATCCCCTATTTAAAATCAGCAAATGAAACGCTGTTGATCGGAGATATAAACGATCCCGGAAAATAGAGCGATGAATAAACCAATGACAACCAAACTTCCAGGAAAGCTAAACGCCTATTACACTGAAAACAAAATCGGCCGGCTGTTCAGGAACGAGATCAAAAAAATTAATGTTCTATGAAAAAATCCATTTCTGAAAAATCAGCCTGCACCTATTGCAATCTAACTTTGATTCACCTTATTCATGTCTCATGCACTGCCTGTTTTCACCCATTTAAGACAGTAAAAGAGGTTCTTTGATACAACTTCAAAATTTTATTATAGCTATATTATTTCTCCAACCGTTTCTGATTTCATCATCCGCATGATCGATGGAAGAACTACCAACAACAAGGGCAATGCTGCAACTAATCCGCCGATGACTGCAATGGCTAAAGGTTGATGTAGTTGTGCTCCCGGTCCAATTCCAAAAGCCAATGGTAACAATGCCACAATGGCTCCACAAGCAGTCATCAGTTTTGGACGAAGCCGTGTAGCAATTGTAAATACGATTCCGGCTTCTTTATCCATTGTTTTTCTTGCTTCCATGAATTGCCAGTATGTGAAGATTGCATTTTCAGCAATAATACCTACGATCATAATAATGCCTGTATAACTGCCAACATTCAAAGGCGTACCGGTTACAAGTAATGCAAGTAAACTTCCTGCTACGCCGGCAAGAGCTAACAGGATAATTATTATAGAAATTTTAATCCGGCGGAATAAAAAAAGCATAACAATGAATACAAGTAAAGCTGCTGTAATTAAAATCATAAGCAATTCCTTGAACGCTTTTTGTTGCTGTATATAACTTCCACCGTATTCCAAATGAAAACCGGCAGGCAATGCTACCGTACTTTTTAACCGATGTTGAATTTCATTCAGTGTACTTCCTAAATCACGATTGTTTAATCTGGCAGTCACTACTCCCATCATCTTTTGATTTTCACGAGTGATTTCAGCGATACCTTTACTCAGCTCAATATCAGCAATGGTATTGATCGGTTTTATTTCACCACCAGGTAAAAGGATATTTGAGTTAGACAATGAATATACAGACGTCTGCGCTGCTTGCGGATAAATCATTCGAATGTTCACCTGTTGTTCTTTTTCCAGAATGGAACTTATGACACTTCCTTCAATTTGCGTTTGCAATTGAAACTGTAAATCAGAAGGTGAAAGTCCGAGCTGCATTAACTTAGGTACATTAGGTTTAATACTTATTTCAGGTCCAGCTATCACAATACCGTTGAACACATCAGCGGTTCCATTTACTTTTGAAACCTCCTCAGCAATCTGCTGTGATAACTCTTCAATGGCACTTTGGTTATCTCCGAAAACTTTTACTTCAATTGGTTTGACACTACTCATCAAATCACCAAGCATATCACCAATGACTTGTCCAAAATCGACGACTAGTTGAGGAAGCTCAGTATGAATTTGTCTTCGAATATCATCTGAAACTTCATCTGTAGTTTTCGTCCGATTGGACTTGAGCTGAATTAAATAATCACCGTAGTTAGGCTCAGTGATAAAGAAGCCCATTTGCGTTCCTGTACGTCTTGAAAATTTTTCTACTTCAGGTTGCCGTTGCAACATAGTGTCAATCTTTTCCAGCATACGATCAGTTTCTTCGAGTGAAGTACCGGGTGGACTCGTATAATCGAGAACGATCGTGCCTTCATCCATGTCAGGGAGAAATCCTGATTCTAGCCGGGATGGAATCAACCATAGAATGAGAACACAAGAAATCAGAAATACAAAACTTATTATTGGGCGATGAATAAAGTATGTAATCCAGCTTTTCGAATGAATGTTATGTGTTTTGATATTTTTTTTCTTCAGCGGAACGAATAAAAATAAAGCCGGCAGAACAAGCCAGCTTACGAAGAATGAAGCTGTCAGTGTAATTACCATGGTATAAGCCAACACCTTAAAATAAGCTCCGGCAACACCACTCATAAGAATAAAAGGAATAAAAATCAAAATAGTACTGAGTGAAGAACCAACCATTGCAGGAAACAAATAGCGAATAGCCCGACTGATAATCCTCGGCATGGAAACATCAGGCTCTTCTTCATGGGTACTGTGAATTTGTTCGACGACAATTACCGAATCGTCTATCATCAATCCGATAGCAGCAGCGATGGCGCCCAGCGTCATGATATTAAATGTATATCCTATGGCGTTTAGCACAATCAATGTCAAGCCAAGTGTAACGGGAATAGCCAAAAGTACGACGACGCTTGTAGATGCTGATCGAAGAAATACAATAACAACGAGTATGGCGAGTATCAAGCCGATCAAGAGAACGTCGCGTATACTTCTGATACTGTTGTTTACAAAATCAGCCTGCCTGTAATACGGTATCAGTTTTATATCTGGCGGGAGAATATTTTTCAACTCTTCTACTCGTGTATCAATTCCCAGACTGACATCAATCAGATTAGCATCGGGTTGTTTGATGACTGCAACAAGCGGAACATTTTTACCGTTTGCTTTTATTTTAATATACTCCTTCTCCTCCCGTAC
>JAYSPU010000033.1:0-13501 GCA_043721935.1 Bacteroidota bacterium
TTGCAGGTGTTTACACATCAGTCATTCCGAATACAAACGGATGCGACAGTACCATTACCACGACCCTATACATCAACCCTAATACAAGTTCGAGCACAATGATCACCATCTGTCAAGGTATGACCTATACCACGGCGGATGGAATCGTACGTTCGAGTGCCGGTGTTTATACATCTCATATTCCGAATGCAAATGGATGTGATTCTACGATTACAACAACATTAAACGTAAATCCAAATACAGCATCATCAACATCAGTGACGATTTGTTCTGGAAGTTCGCTTACAACGCCCGATGGAATTCTTCGGACAACAGCCGGGGTTTATACTTCAGTCATTCCCAATGCAAACGGTTGTGACTCTACAATTACAACGACATTGATTGTAAATCAGAATACCGTTTCATCAACATCGGTTACAATTTGTGATGGTAGTTCATACACAACACCGGATGGAATTGTTAGAACAAACACCGGCGTTTACACAACTGTGCTTTCGAATACAAACGGATGTGACAGTACAATAACAACATATCTATCAATTTCTACTCCTACCGGCTCAAGTGTGAATAAATCCATTTGCATCGGAACTTCTCTTTTGTTGCCTGATGGTAATTTAGTATATGTTGCAGGCACATATTATTCTACCATTAACAATGCATCCGGTTGTGACAGTTTGATCGAGACTATCCTAACAATAAATCCTGTTCCACACATAAGCACTTCTGCCGGAATACTAAATTGTGCAGGAAATACAACTCAGGTTAGCTTGTCTGTTTCAGGCGGCACTCTTCCATACTCCATGAGTACAACACCTCTTACCGGACTTACAGGTGGTACATATATTTATTCCGTAACTGATGCAAATAACTGTACGGTAAAAGACACAGTCATTATTGCGCCGGCTCCACCGCTATTAGTTCTGAATTGTTCTGCTTCGCAAATCAATTGTTTCGGCGGTACAGGTAGTGTGACGTTGAATGCATCAGGTGGAACTCCGCCATATGTATACAATGGAATAACTACAAATCTGTTACCTGGAAATTACGTCTATACAGTAACAGATAATAATGGTTGTATCACTACAAATTCCGTTACAATAAATTCAGCACCAACAGCAATTCAAATGACCACTGCTGCAACAGCAAGCAAATGCAACTTGTCAATTGGCGTTGCTTCTGCAAATGCAACCGGTGGAACTCCTCCTTATACTTATTCCTGGAATACAACGCCAATACAAACTACTGCTACCATCAACACATTACCTGCAGGATATTATACAGTAATTGCAAAAGATGCCAATGGTTGCACAGCATCAGCAACAGTGAATATCATTAATAGCAATGCTCCTTCAGCGAATATTACCGGTAACCGAGTAATTTGTCCGAATGGAACAGTCACTCTGTGCACCACTACAGGGACCTATACTTATTTGTGGAGTACGGGCGCTACAACAGTTTGTGCTGTCATCAATGCAGAAGGATCTTATTCGGTACAAGTCACCAATGCATCAGGTTGCAGCAATATCGGTACAGCGACAGTCACTTTGTCTCCTGTTCCTCCAGTGAGTATTTCAGGAAATGAATTTATATGTCCGGGTAGCACTACTATGTTGCGAGCAACTCCGGGTTACACAAGTTATCAATGGAGCACAGGCGCAAGAACTCCAAATGTTACTCTCAGAACAGGTGGCACCTATTCTGTAATAATTAAAAATACAGCAGGTTGCACAAACACTACTGCTGTGACTGTAACAAAACCACAACGTATCACAGGAATCAAAACAAATGGCATTTGTTCAAATGCATATCTTGGAAATATAACACTCAATGTAACGGATGGAACAGTACCATTCAGTTATAGCTGGAGTAACAGTGCAACAACATCTGTAATTTCAAATCTGCGTGCCGGTGCATATACAGTTCGTGTCACCGATGCTAATGGCTGTTGGTCTACATTTACTTCTACAATTTCCGTTACTCGTACTCCAACTGATTTTTCTTCTTCAGGCGGACCATTTGTAAGTGTCGACATCCCAATCAATACCGCTCTCTGGTTTAATGCAGTGGCAAAAGTCACCTACACAGGAACAACCTATCCGGTAAGAATCCGGTTCGGTACGCAAACTATTTCCAGTTCTAAATTCAATATTATACCTCCTGTCGGTACACTTATTTTAGATACTACAGCAACTGAAGCAACTACTATTTATACCGGTACCGAATGGATTACAACTGCGCCTCCAAGTACAAATGGTTTATATTTTATTTCAGGACTAACCTATACAATCAGAACAACAATTCCAAAAAACCTGAATCCGGTTACATGGAAAGGTATATGGACGGCTTCTTGTCCTGATGTAACATTGGTAGAATGGAAATGGGGAGCGGCAGCTTATTCAACATTCCCAACAACCATGAGTTCATTACAGGTAAAAGCAAAAGACGGAAGTCTGTCGACAAGATTTTATAACGACGATCAACCCGGAACTCCTGAAAACTATAAAGAGTATTGCATCTCAGGCGGTAGAGGAAATGGCGCATATAATTATACCGGTACATTCACGAATAGTCTGGCAAAAACTCCATGTAAACCATCTACTTGCTTTGACATGTCTGTTTCATTTGCAAGAATGGCTGAACTGGAAAATGAATTAGAAACAATTGAATCATCATTCATCAAAGTAACTGCCTATCCAAATCCATTCAACTCAGTTCTCCACATTGATTTCTTAACTGAAAATAATTCATCCAAATCATCTGTTGAATTATATTCGATTACAGGTGCATTCGTTGATAGAATTTTTGATAAACCAACAGAAGGTGGAATGCTACAATCACTCTCGTTTGATGCCGGTATGTTACCGGAAGGAATCTACATCTATAAAATAACAACAGACGAAGGTGTGATGAATGGAAGAGTGATCTTAACTCGTTAAGTTATCCGATCTGCTGTTTGCCAATTACTCTTGTGCATCTTTGTACCAATCGGCCGGTCGTATCGTAGCATCCCAGATATCAATCTCCAATTCCTTGCTTATTTTTTTTGCAAGAACTACTGCCTCCGCCAAATCTTTTCCTTCATAAAGCATGATTCGCTTTTTGTGCTCTGTTATTAAATTCACCTGAATGACGAAAGCCTTTTGAGATAGAGAAGTTCCGCTTCTTCCCGTTACTGATTGAATCAGATTTGTTTTGAATAAACTTACGTATTTGAGCTCAGGTAAAGCCTTCCTTGTTCCAAATCGTTGCGGACCATAAATGGAAACATTCCTGAATTTTCTATCAGCAAAATTAATTTCAACACCAACTTGATAAGCAATCATCCCGGCTGAAGACAATGCCATTATTGCTCCTGATAGAGGAGAATAAAATAATCTTGAGAGTGCATACAAAAAAAGTGAAACGCTTAAAAATTTTACTACAACCGGCTTTCCTCTTTTATTAATGAACAAATAATTTTCCGCCATCAGAATGTTTTGAAAAAAGTAGAATTAAATTTTACCTACGCCAGCAATCGTAAATATCGGTTCTACTGAGTGTGTTGGCAAAAAATGGTGCACCATACATAGATAAAATTGTTCGCGTAAAACTATAATGGTCATAATAAAACGGACTCTGATAATTCGTTCGAACTTTTTGACCAACAGCAATTACAGGAATCAGGTTAGACGTAGTCCAATTGTCTTCGTCAAAATAAACGAAGAAAATTGAATTATGAGTTTTACACCAATTGATCAGGCCGGTGAAATTTCTTTCCAACCATTGATCTCCTTGTAAAATCGTTCCATCGTGCATGTCATTCATCAGATTGGGTGTGATACAAACCACGTTTTCCATTTGATCCCAACCGGCAGGTGTTGTTGGAAATGCAGTGAAGGGCTTATTTGCAGTTGTTGGAACGTTACTGAATATAGTAGTCGGATTATGTTTCTCAACATAAGAACCTACTGTGCAAATCTCCGAACCTTCCTGCGGTAAATCCTCAGAATACCAGGCGAACGTACGGCCTACTGCATGCAGGGAAGTATATAAATTTTCATTCGATAAAATAGTTCCGTCAATGCAATCATTCGTAGTAATTCCCGCTCGTGTTCCGCAAAAAAATCGAACGTATTCCGGATACGAAGGATGCCCCAATGCATGAGCATTGGTAAACAATGTCCCCTGCGGAATTAATGAATTCATAAAAGGTGCAGAAGAGGAACCGATAATTTGCGAGTATCCTTTGTTTTCAAACCAAACGAAAATAATATGATCCGGTTTATGAAGAGCAACAGGTTGTCGAGGTAAAGCTTTCGCTGTATTAAAAGTATTTTCTTCAGGTAAATAATTCTCTGACTTTTGGCAACTAAAAAAAGTCAGCAACACTAAATAACCAATGATCAATCTTTTCATATTCTTCCTTTAAGATGGACACAAATTGAATAAACAAACCTGTTTTGAATCTGAATATTAGTTCTTTTTGCTTGGTAAAAAAAATTCCCTTTATTCTATTAACCTCTTTTTGCTTTAATCAACACTATATAAAGGTGATTAGAATGAACTTCTCGTTTTAAAAATACAACATAATTCTGAAATTCAAAGGGTTATAGATAGCTCAATTCCGCTTTTCCCTTATAGGGAAAGGCAATTCTTTCAAATTTTGCCTGATACCAATTCTCATTTTAAGCAAATTCAATCCGGCAAGGAGCCAAAAGCCTTGTTTTTGCAACTTTTAACCATCAATCCTGTACAAACAAAAGCCATATTATGCCTGAATTAAGCATCATCACGACTTTTTATAAAAGCCGAAGCTATTTACCTGCCTTTTTTGAAGGCATTAAAAAAGCTGTGGCTGATTGCGGTATTCAGGACTTTGAAGTCATTTGCGTGAATGATGGCTCACCTGACGATTCACTTGCTTATGCTTTGGAAGAAAAAAAAGTCTGGCCGCAGTTAATGATCGTGGATCTTTCCAGAAACTTCGGTCATCATTTCGCTTTACATGCAGGGATTTCTCTGGCAAAAGGAACGTATGTTTTTATTATCGATTCTGATCTGGAAGTAAATCCGTTTGTCCTAAAAGATTTTTATTCAAAAATAAAAGAAGAGAACGTAGATGTTGTCTATGGTTATCAAACCAATCGCAAAGGCGGTTTAGTTGAAAAACACGGAGGCGGATTTTTCTGGAATGTCTTTAATCGTTTAAGCAATACGAAAGTGCCTCCGAATATTTTAACGGAAAGAATTTTTACCAAACAATATCAGGAAGCCATTTTAAAACTCGGTGATAAAAATCTTTTTCTAGCCGGTATGTATCATTGGGCAGGATTTAAACAAGTTGGAATTCCTGTTGGCAAAGGATTACGAAAAGGAAAAAGTTCGTATTCATTATTACACCGAATGAATTTGATGCTCGATGCTATTTCATCTTTCTCAGAACGTCCGTTGCGTTTGTTGTTCACCGTTGGAGTTTGGGCCATGCTAATTGCTTTCTCTGCTTCACTTTATTTGATAACTAAAAAATTAATTTACGGCGATGCCATCTCTGTCGGCTGGACATCCATCATAACACTCATCTTTTTTATCTTTGGTAGTATCATGTCTGCATTAGGTATTTTAGGAATTTATCTTTCAAAAATATTTACACAGATTCAAAATCGACCGCTTTACATTATAAAAGACATCTATTCCTGAAATGAATCCTCCGAAAGAAAATCTTGATCGTTATCAAAGTGCATATCAGCCGGATTATCGTTTTAACGACGAGAACATGATGATGCTTTCATTTTATGCAGAACGTATGTGTAATACACTGCGTGAAAAAAAAGCAAAGAGTGTTTTAAGTTTGGGAATCGGTCACAGAATCGTGAGTCAGTCCATCATGAATGAATTTGTAAATGACATCAATCGCTATTTGATTGTTGAAGGCTCACCCGATATTATCTCTGATTATCAAAAACGTTATACCAATCTTCCAAAAGGAGTTGAAATAAAACAATCGTACTTCGAAGACTTTAAAACGGATGAACGATTTGATGCAATCGAAATGGGTTTTGTACTTGAACATGTTACCGATCCTTTACTCGTCATTCAGGTGTTTACAAAATTATTGAAGCCGGGAGGAACATTTTTTATTGCCGTTCCAAATGCACGATCGATGCATCGTCAATTAGGAAATCTGGCAGGATTACTTCCTGACATGTATAAACTCAGTGAAGAAGATCATCAACTCGGTCACAAGCATTATTTTGACATGAACAGTTTTAAAAAATTAGTCACTGACAGCGGATTAACAATCAATCGCATTGAAGGGAATTTTTTAAAACCATTTATGACAAGTCAAATGAATGTGCTCAATCTAAAGCCTGAAATCTGGCGAGCGTTGATGTTGTTCGGTGTCGACTATCCTGATTTCGCTTACTCCATTTACATAGAAGCTACTATCTGATGAATGTGTTGATCATCTCCGGAGGAGGTTTTCAGGGACAAACGGTTCTGAAAGAACTGAATGCTATATGCGGACTTGAAGTCCATGTCGCCGATATTTATTCTGAAAACACTAGCCGATACTTTACCTCGCACTATTCTGTTTTTCCTCCGCTATCGAACCCTTCTTTTGTTGATCATCTAAAAAAATACATTCTCAATCATCACATTGAAGTTGTATTTCCGGCTACAGCATATGAATTAAAATTGCTGAGTGAATTAAAAGAAAAATCTTCATTTAAAATTGCAGTTTCTTCAAAAGAATTGATTTCAATTTTCTCTGATAAGAATAAATCATATCAATATTTAAGTAAAAATAAATTTGAAGTATTGCGTGTCGTTCAAATTGACAATGTTAATTTAACCGATTATTTTCCATTAATCGCTAAACCAATTTCCGGTTTTGGAGGAAAAGAAATTTCTGTATTAAAAAAGCATGCTGATTTTCTTCACTGGAAAAGTAAATATAAAAACTCCACTGACTTTGTTTTACAGGAATACATAGAAGACTTCACAGAATACTCTGCCGATTTTGCCATTGATTTTGCAGGAGAAGTTAGTTCTGTTAATCTAAGAACACGTCTCAGACAGTCCGGCGGATTTGCAACGGTTACTTCCATTTCATTTAATCAACGAATCCTTTCAGCGGTTGAATCTCTGGCAAAAATAATAGCGAAAGATGGCGGTTGTGGAATTTACAATGTTCAGGTTTTGGAAAAAGAAAATCGTTTTTATTTTTCTGATCTGAATCCGCGCATGGGAACTTCAGCAATTATTGGAGAACAGCACGGAAATAATTTGTGTGCATTTGTAATGGCTTCACTTGGTGTGAGACATTCTTACTTCATTGATGAGCGGCCCAAAAAAGCAATTCGTTTTCTGGAAGAAAAATTCATTCTTCATAGAGAAACAGAAATAAAAGCGGTCATCTTTGATCTCGATGATACGCTGTTGCCACATAAAAAATGGATCATGGGAAAGCTGGATCTATTGCATGACCAACTTGACATCGATTTACCCAAAACCGGATTTCTTGCTGAAGCATTAAAGCAATTAGAAAACGGACATCGAGCAGATTTGATTGACCGGTTAGCTGCAGTTTTTCATTTTCCTTTATCTCAAAAGGAAGAGTTGATTGAAGCATATCGTAAGCTGATTCCAGCTACTCCGCTTTACAAAGATGTTCTTCCGACGCTCAAAGCACTTAAGGAGAAGAAAATGATTACAGGTTTACTGACTGATAATCCGCCGGCATCGCAGCGACAAAAAATTGAAGCCTTTCAACTGGAAAAGTATTTTGATCAGATAATTTTCACACGAGAAGAAGGCGGGGAAAAACCATATACCGGAGCCTTTGATCAGTTATTAAAAAAAATAAATACTCCACTGCATGAAATCGTGTACGTCGGCGATCATTTGCATAAAGATATTTTAGGCGCCCATTTAGCAGGAATAAAAAACATATTCTGGATTCAACGAAAAGGCGGATTTTTCAATTTTGATGAAGAAGAGTTTCGAAGAATTAATCCGTCCATTGATTTTTCTACAATTGAAGACCTGTACAGTCTGATCGGTTACATTGACGGACCTGATCATTCCCGTAAAAACAAATCATAGTTTTACCTGATCAATTTTTACATGCGTCAAAATGTTATTTTTGCCGACATTAAACTCTGCAATGAAGTATTTAATCGCCGGACTAGGCAATATAGGAGAAGAGTACAGCTGGACACGTCACAACATCGGATTCGAAGTGGCTGATGCCTTAGCACAATCATTAAAGAAAGATGACGATTCAGGCATCAAACTTTTTTCTACTGATAAATTGGTAACGATCAATCATTCACGATTCAAGGGAAAACAGATTGTCATCATCAAGCCCACAACATATATGAATCTGAGTGGAAAGGCTGTTAACTATTGGTTACAGGCCGAGAAAATCCCACTTGAAAATTTATTGGTTGTAGCCGACGATTTAGCATTGCCTTTTGGTGCATTAAGGTTGAAAAAAAAGGGCAGCGATGGCGGCCATAACGGACTAAACGATATTGCCACAGTTTTAAATACTACAGACTATAACCGTTTACGATTTGGAGTAGGAAGTGACTTTGCAAAAGGGAAGCAAGTCGATTATGTATTAGGCAAATGGCCAACTTCCGAGAAGGACTCACTGACCGAACGCATTGAAAAAGCCGTTGAAATGATCAAAAGCTTCGTTGCCACAGGTGTCGACCGGACCATGTCCGCTTTTAATAATAAATAGACTTTCAGGCACAAACCGGGAATAGGCTTAGCTGTAATATGCTAACTTCCTAACTATCAAATCTGTTACTTACACCCCGGTGACATTAAAAGCTGTTTAATAGTTGCAAAAAACGTAGGTTATTCGTTTCTTTGAACTGAATAAATACAATCAGATGAAAAAAATCTTTACTCTATTAACATTATTAATAGCAATTGCAGGAAGCTCAAAAGCTCAATCGAATGTTTTTTGTGAAACATTTACCGGTTACAATGCAACAACAGCTGCAACGGATTACAACGGTTGGTCATTAACTTACTTCTCAACAAGTAGTTTTTACACGAGCACGCAAAGTTCAGGTCCAAGCGGTCCGAATTCGTATAAATTTGGTGTTGACAGCGCAACTGCAATCTCTCCAAACATTACAGGAGCAGATCACATCAATTTCTGGATGAAAGGAAATGCTACAACAGGTGGAACACTTGCAAACGGAGCTTTCTACATTTACGAAACGAGTGACGGAGTCAATTACACATTAATTGACATGGTTAATCCGATTTCAACGACAGGACAAGCAAAGCAATACGCTATCACTGCAGGAACTACTAACATTAAGTTCTTCTATGACAAAGACTCCGGTAACGTAGCCTTTGATGATTTCTGCGCAACAATTGGAGCAGTTGGTTTTGTAGATGCAACGAAGAATGTTGTATTCTCAGCTTATCCGAATCCTTCACGCGGAATGTTAAATGTCAACCTTAGCACACCAAGAAATTCAATCGTAACAATCAGCAACATGATTGGTGCAGAAATTCGTCGCTTCGCAATGAAGTCAAATGAATTATCTACTGTTCTTGATCTTACCGATCTTCAGGATGGCATCTACTTTATCAAAGTAAAAACTGATATTGGCGAGTCAACTGAGCGTATTGTACTGCGAAAGTGATAACTATACAGTGAAAAAAAGAAAGCCCTCGTTTAATGCGAGGGCTTTTTTTATGCCTTAATCTTTTTTCTCTTCTTCAATAATAAAAACGGTCGTTCCACTACTTTCCAGGAGAATATGGCGAATGGCGCTGTAAACAATAAGGAAACGATGAAGAATAGCACCGGATGCAATTGTAGTCCAAAATACAATAGTGTGCTTTGTACAATAAAACCATACAGGTAAAATCCATATGAAAAATCCCCATGATGGGTGATAAAATTAAACGTGTTTACTTTTAAACTTCCGACGTACAACACAAAAACAGAAATAAAAAATACAGCAGCCGGTAGTGCAAACTGAACTCTCCAGACTAAAAGAACAATGAAGCCAAGGCCGATTCCGATTAAGGTTTTTACATTAAATTTTTCGCGAAACAGAAAGAAAATCACGCCTGAATAGAAAAAGGTAGCGAAGCGTATGAGATTCCAAATATTAATCTTTAAAAAAGTCACGGTGATTAGTTTCGGAAGAATTAATGAGAAGACTAATAAAGAAAAAAGCAAAAGGATAAAATATTTTCCACGTTGAGACGAAAAAGCTGATAACAGTCCAAATGCAGCCACAGATATGTACATGAGAAATTCAAAAAACAATGTCCAAAGCGGAGCATTTACAAGTCGTCCATTAAAAACTCCCGGTAAAATAAAAGCTGTTTTCCAGAGTGAAATATTCCACAAATATTGAAAAGTCATGGGATTTTTAAAATAATCGGAAACAGAAAAAGTGCTTAGTAGTGGCCCGAAAATAAAAACAGTTAGAATAACCACAACAATTAGTCCCGGGAAAATACGAAGTATGCGATTTCTGAAATAAACAAAAGCATCCGGCTTTCTGACCCAACTTTGAGAAATGAAATATCCGCTGATGATAAAGAAAACGTAAACTCCTAACTGTCCTCCCGGAATAACTCCATTTGTCAACCGATAAACAGGATCGTTCACTCCCATCATCCCAAAGGAATGACTGAAAATCACCAACCAGGCGGCAAGAAGTCGCAGAGAATCCCAGTTGTTTGTACTACGCTCCGGAAGATGCATCAAACGATTTTATATATGGCAACTTAAAGTCTGAGACAGATCTTACACCAACTTCTGCAACTGCTTACTCATACTCACTTTGTCATCCAATATTTTCTCCACATCGTCAACAGAAATACGTTCCTGCTTCATGGTGTCGCGGTCGCGGATTGTGACGGTATTGTCTTCCAGTGTTTGGTGATCAATGGTAATGCAATACGGAGTTCCAATTGCATCCTGACGACGATAGCGTTTACCGATTGAATCTTTTTCTTCCGAAATACAATTGTGATTAAAGCGAAGGCGATTCATGATCTCCAATGCCTTTTCCGGAAGTCCGTCTTTTTTTACCAATGGCAACACTGCACATTTTACAGGAGCTAAAAAAGGAGGCAGACGAAGAACGACGCGATCAGATCCGTCTTCCAGTTTTTCTTCTACTAAACTCTTAGAGAGAATAGCAAGAAACATCCGGTCGAGTCCGATCGATGTTTCTACTACATAAGGAATGTAATTCTCATTTAATTCAGGATCGAAGTACTGTTGTTTTTTGCCGGAGAATTGCTCGTGATTGCGAAGATCGAAATCGGTGCGCGAGTGAATTCCTTCCAGTTCTTTATAACCAAACGGAAAATTAAATTCAATGTCACATGCAGCATTTGCATAATGTGCCAGCTTCAGGTGATCGTGAAAACGTTGCGTGTTATTTTCAAATCCGAATGAATGATGCCATTTCATTCGCTGTTCTTTCCAGTAGTTATACCATTCCATTTCCGTTCCCGGGCGAATGAAAAACTGCATTTCCATTTGTTCAAATTCACGCATGCGGAAAATAAACTGTCGTGCTACTATTTCATTGCGGAATGCTTTTCCTGTTTGTGCAATTCCGAATGGCAATTTCATTCGACCTGTTTTTTGCACATTTAAAAAATTCACAAATATTCCTTGCGCTGTTTCAGGGCGGAGATAAATTGTATTTGCTTCTTCTGTGACCGATCCCAATTGTGTATTGAACATCAGGTTGAACTGGCGGACATCCGTCCAGTTGCGTGTGCCGCTGATCGGACAAACGATTTCAAGATCCAGGATAATCTGTTTTACCTCTGTAAGGTCGCTGTCATCCAATGCTTTTTTAAAGCGCGCATTGATAGCATCAATCTTTTGTTGATTCTCCACTACGCGAGGATTCGTTGTCTTGTATTGCTGTTCATCAAAGGCATCACCAAACCGGCCACGTGCTTTTTCAACTTCCTTATCTATTTTAATTTCAATCTTGGCCAGGAAATCTTCAATCAGTACATCGGCGCGATAACGTTTTTTAGAATCCTTATTGTCGATGAGCGGATCGTTAAAAGCATCGACGTGACCGGAAGCTTTCCACGTTGTGGGATGCATAAAAATTGCCGCATCAATACCGACAATGTTTTCATTCATCTGAACCATGGATTTCCACCAATAGTCGCGGATATTCTTTTTCAATTCAGCGCCATTTTGTCCATAGTCATAGACAGCACTTAATCCGTCGTAAATCTCACTGGAAGGGAAAATGAATCCGTATTCCTTACTGTGTGAAATGATGTTCTTAAAAAGGTCTTCGTTCATTGAAATAGTCATAGCGGCGAAAATACGAAAGATTTGCGAATAGAAAGAAAGGAAATCAAGGCGCTGTCAGTTGGCAGTTGGTCAGTTATTGATGAGCGAAGCCGAAATAATAGATTACTTGATTTATCGAGTACGGGACTTGATATATTGTTCAGCAGTCAGGACAGAAACATCAGCTTTTTTATAATCCTTTAAATTCCGGGTAAGTAGCGTTGAAATTTTACTTTCCAATGCGGTAAAATACTGAAGTGCGTCTTCAAAATCCTGAAAATCCGAATTGAGTGCAAGATCAACAGATTTATCACTAACATTTAATACCGTAACCAACGCTTTAAAAGTCAGTAATTTCTTCCTGGCCTGTTCTGATGTAAACTGCTTAGATAAAATATAATTTAAATTAGAAAATGAAAGAGAAGAAACGCATAACTTTATTTCACCCAGGTCAGCCATTGAAAACACCTTGGCTGAATACTGATAATGTGGCTCTCTTTGGGCAAGTAAGTCAAGGATAATATCTGTATCAACAAACACCTTCTCCATTATTTATATTTTTTAGTCAGGAAATCGGTATACTCCTTCTTAGCGTCATAATTTTTGGGAAGTTTAATAATTCCCGACAAGCTTTTAACAACAGGAGTGATCTCCGGCTTTTTTTTTGAAGTGTTCTCCGTAATATTCTGGAGATAATTTTCAATAAGTCGGGACAGGCTTGTCTTTCTGTTTTTTGCGTATTCTTTAGCCTTTTCAATAACCGTTTGATTAAGCTTGAGGGTCAATTTGGAATCCATGATTAAATGTTTACGTACAATAATACAATATATTATACGTACTTGCAAGGGGAAAGTTGGCAAGTGGGCGATCAGTGATGGGCGATCGGAAATTTGTTAACAATATTCAGAAATGACCGAGCGGTCAATAACAGACGCAATCATTCAACAAAAAATGATGTGAAATCAATTCAACAAAATCTTTCCTGAGTAAATGGCATCATCACCAATTAGTTTATAAAAATAAATGCCTTTGCCGGCTTGTTGCAAATTCAATATAAAAGAATGTTCGGTGACGAACTGTTGATGTATCAATTTTCCTTGTGCATCGGTAACTTCAAGTTTGTACCGAATTAGATTGGTTGAATTTATTTCCAGTGTAAATACGCCTGCTCCCGGATTCGGGTATACTTCTAGT
>JAYSPU010000034.1:0-2352 GCA_043721935.1 Bacteroidota bacterium
AGATTTGCTTTTACATATCCGTTGACACCATCTTCCCGTTCTTCAAACATATCGAAATCCGATTCTGCAAGAAGTGCAATGATGACTTCATTTATATCAGGATTATTAAAAAATCGTACTTCTGTATAGTCCATTAAACAACTGCTAGTCTTGAGTTCATAATCTCCAAAATGGATAAAAAATCTGTTACCTTAATTGAAGCTCCACCCACCAGTGCACCATCCACATCAGGACAATGAAAAAGTTCGGATGCATTAACAGGCGTAACACTACCACCATAAAGAATGGAAATTTTTTCTGCAAAAGAATTCCCGTATTTCTTTTCCAGAATCGAACGAATAAATGCATGCATCTCCTGAGCTTGAACGGGAGATGCATTTACACCGGTACCAATAGCCCAAACCGGTTCGTAAGCAATTATACACTCTGCTATCCGGCTGGCGGATAAATGAAACAATCCTTCCTTCAACTGTTTTTCAACGATAACAAAATGTTTTTCATCATTTCGATCCGCTTCCGATTCACCACAACAAAAAACCGGAATCAAATCGGCTTCCAATGCACGATCTATTTTTTCCGCTAACATGGAATTCGCTTCTCCAAAATACTGACGACGTTCGGAGTGACCAATCAATACATATTCCACTCCGATCGATGCTAACATAGAAGCACCAACCTCTCCTGTGAAAGCGCCTTTCACCTGATCGGAACAGTTTTGAGCAGCAACAGAAAAGAAAGGCCGACCTTGAGTACGAATGACAACATCATGTAAGTAGACAAACGGTGGTGCAAGAATTACTTCAGACATTCCCATTTCATCAGATGAATCAACCAATGCATCAGCCAATGCCATTGCTTCTGCATAGTTCAAATTCATTTTCCAGTTTCCGGCAATAATTTTTTTTCTCATGAGATAAAATTCAAGATAAAACGCTTTGAATGTTCGAATTTAACGTTTGTTTTTTTACAAAATAATGAACTTAATTTTATTCCTCTATTCAGGATGTGAATATTCAAATTAGCTAACGAGATTATGCATTGCGTATTCTGGGATCAAGTGCTGCATTCATCAAATCTGCCAGAATATTCAGAACGATAAAGACAACAGCTATAAATAGAACGATACCCATAACTACCGGCATGTCGTAATTATCCAATGCTGTCACAGTGAGCCGACCAATTCCATTCCACCCAAATATAAATTCAATGAAGACAGCACCGGCAAGTAAAGATCCGAACCAACCACTGATAGCAGTTACAACAGGGTTAAGAGAATTTTGCAATGCATGCTTAAAGAGAATAACCTGTGTACTCAATCCTTTTGCACGAGCAGTGCGGATATAGTCCTGCGACAATACATCCAGCATTGAACTTCTGGTTAACTGAACGATGATAGCCATAGGTCGAAGTCCAAGTGTAAATGCAGGGAGAATAAGATTTTTCCAACTCAGGTAAGGTCCGGTAAAAGGATCAATTTCGTACAATCCTCCCGTCATGTTCATACCGGTGTATTTACTCAAAACAAATCCAAACAACCAGGCAACAACAATAGCGGCAAAAAAAGAAGGAACAGAAATTCCGGAAAGTGAAACAGCGAGGATGAATCGATCAACCAGTTTGTCTTTCTTTAAGGCAGACAGAATTCCAAGCAAAATTCCAAAAGCAGTGGCAAACAAAATAGCCGCTAATGCAAGTATAGCGGTATCAGGAAGTCGTTCGCTGATGATAGAAGAAACATCTTTTTTACTTTGATAGGACCGTCGCAGATAAGGAGTCTTAAGAACAACGGTTTTTTTTCCGAATGAAAATAGAGTATGAGCAGACGAATATTTATGTCGATCAAAAAAGAATGAACTGGAAGGATAAGTGGAATGAATAGAAATTGGTGAAAGATCATTAGCATAAAGTGCTAACCGTGTGCCGATTGAACGATCTAATCCAAGGTCTTTATTGATAACTACGACCGATAAACTATCTGATCGTTGGCCCAACATCATCCTGGCCGGATCAGCAGGAAGAACAGAAAAAAGAAAAAACACGACGAGTACAAGGCCGGCCATGACCAAAATTCCATTCAATAATCTCTTTAGAAAAAACGCTATCATTCAGGACTGCATGTTAGGAAAATATAAGACCGTTTCGAGATGGTAGAGGTCAAGAATAATAACAACTTTACGCACAACTGTTAAAACTGAATTGAATAATAAAAAGCGTCTAAAAAACAGCTCTTTTTAGTCAAAAAAACGAAGTTTGGTCTGTTCTTTCTTCTTCGGGATATGATTTTTTATTCTACATTTGAAACCTCATAAAAACCAGCCCATCTTCATGCGCGTATTTAACTCAAGGTTTAGT
>JAYSPU010000035.1:0-2451 GCA_043721935.1 Bacteroidota bacterium
TTGTCAAAACTGCTCGCTGAAAAAAGATTTAAGGAAGTAAAAAAGATGTTGATTCGCGTTTCAACAATTGCCATGATTCCCGGATTTGTTTTCATGTTTCTAACATTCTTCTTTGACCAATGGCTGGTACAATTGATTTATGGAAAAGCATATGCACCTGCCGGTGATTCATTTTTTTACTTTGTGATTGGTGCTGTCTTTGGCGCTGTTACATTCTGGACATTGCCTTTGGTTCAAAGTATGGGACTGGTCAGGATGCGTCTAAAAGCTTATGTTGTAACAATAGTCGGCGGAAGCTTACTTGCATGGTGGTGGATTCCATTGTTCCAGTCAAAAGGAATGGCAATGGCATTATTAGTTACAAATCTCACGAATATGATTATTTTTATCGCCGTTGCCTTTAAAAGAATCAACAAACAAGAACTTATCGCTGCGAATTCACATGATTAAACAATACAAAAAAACATCTTTTCTTGCTCATCCCATTGCAATGGCCAGATTCATGGCAGGTAATAAAAATGATTTGCACGATGTTATGCTGATGGAATCAGCTAAACAATTATTGGGAAATAAATTTGACAGGAAAAAATGCCGTGTCATCCTGGATGAAATTAAAGCGGGTGATTTCGTGCCGATGAATTCAATTCCCAATGTCCAGCTTCCCGGAAATAAACCAAAGCATTTATTTGGAAAGTTTTTATATTTCATCATCCGTTGCGTTCAACCGGAGGTAATGATTGAAACCGGTGTTGCGCACGGTGTGTCGTCATGGACAATCCTGAATGCTATTCATAAAAATGGACATGGAAAATTATTTTCTATTGACCTTCCGAATCTGGATCTTAAAAGTTACAATCCGCAAAACATCGATCAATCCAGTGGTTGGGTAGTTCCTGATTTGCTTCGTAAACATTGGGAGTTGCAATTGGGTTCATCGCAAGAATTATTGCCAAAGCTTGTTGCAAAATTTCCAAAAGTCGATGTCTTTTTTCATGACAGTGATCACAGTTATGAAAATATGATGTTTGAATTCAACACTGTTTTCCCTGCTCTTTCAGCTTCAGGAATGATTATTTCTGACGATGTACATAAAAATGAGTCGTTTAAAGACTTCGTGACTGAACATCGTATGAATGGTTTGCAATTCCTTACCAAAGGCGGAGCTGCCGTCAGAAGCTAAGGAGCCTGTTCGTTCTTTTATGTGACCGGAATAGGAAATCCCGGACTTGTTTTTCCGTTACGAAAAAGATAACAATTTCTGTCTTTCGTCGTAAAATCCCGCATGCTTCCCATTTACCAGCCTTATTTACCGGCCTCTTGTTTAAAGTACGCTCACGATGCATTGGATTCCACCTGGATTTCCTCTCAGGGTGTTTATATTGACAAGGCCAAAGAAATGCTCAAGCAAATTGTAGGAGCGAAATATGTTATTCTGGTCAACAATGGAACGTGTGCCACGCATATGCTGGCGCTCGGACTTAAGTTCAAGTATCCGAATCTTAAAAAAATTATTGTACCGAATAATGTCTATGTAGCTGCATGGAACAGCTTTTTATTCTCAGGCGGATTTGATTTTCAGGTCATCGATGCCGATGAAGAAACCTGGAACATTGACCAGTCACTTATCAAAGGAAGTGGAAAAGACACTGCCTTATTGGCTGTTCACAATCTTGGAAATATCATCAACATTCCTCAGCTGCAAAGGAATCATCCGGAGTTAATTATTGTTGAAGATAATTGCGAAGGACTATTTGGAAAATACGAAGGACGCTATTCAGGTACAGCATCGTTGATTTCATCCGTTTCATTTTTTGGAAATAAAACCATAACAAGCGGTGAAGGTGGAGCTGTATTTACTTCGGATGATGGTTTGTTTGAATACCTTAATTCAGTTCGTGGCCAGGGAATGTCCAGTATCCGGTATGTCCACGATAAGCTGGGTTATAATTATCGCATGTCAAACGTACAAGCCGCTTTACTTTATGGACAGTTGGAAATGCTGGGTGAAATAAGAGAGCGGAAGGCAACGGTATTTGAATTGTATAGATCAGAATTATCTTCTGTCGAAGAAATTCTTTTTCAGAAACAAGAAGAAGGAACAGAGCATGCTCAGTGGATGTTCGCTATCCGTTTCCCGGGTTTTGATTTGAATCAAAAGCGTTCATTGGAGTTGTTTCTGTATGAAAACAATATTGAAACAAGACCAATGTTTTATAATATCAATACTCATACTCACCTGAAGGATATTAAGAGTGATAATCGGGTAGCAGATTTGTTGAATCACCAATGTTTGATTCTGCCTTCATTTCCGGAGTTAACGCGCAGTCAGATTTTGACTGTGACGAGAAAAATAAAAGAATTTGTTCGTCTTTCTAAATGACCTGCAATGAAAGAAAATGTGGTCGTGATAGAAGCTGCACAACAACGTCTTTGGGAGGAGTATTTCAATCG
>JAYSPU010000036.1:0-2000 GCA_043721935.1 Bacteroidota bacterium
GAGATGGCAGTCTTCAATGTATTACCTAAAGAATTGCCTACTACAAAATCTCTAAATGATTTTCTGTCGCCTGCAATCAACTTAGTCTCTGCAGCTAAATGTGGGGCCAGTTCTTTTTTCAATTCAAAATACGCAAGTACATTACAAATGAAACCATTTAAAAATCTTGTTAAGATGATAGCAGTAAAAAATACATTTAGATTTTTTGGATACATAAAAACGGCTATGGTAATCGTTACCGTTTCGACTACATCCATGATCATCTGAATGATTGAACTGAGTCTGAATTTATAGTACAATCGCAATAATCCTCTGCTGATAGAATTTACATAGGTAATACTTGCAGCAATGGCATAGAAGACAATAAACCACTCCAATCCCGGCTTATCTACAATGGAACTATAAGAAGTGAAACTAAAGATGGCAATGATGATAACAGAAATCATGGCCATGATACCGCTGATGAACAAACTGGATTTTACCAGTGCCATTAACTTGTCATTGCGTCCTTCAACATGATAAGCCGCACCAAATTTTATCAATGCCGTTCCTGTATTCAAATTCAAAAACTCCTGAATCAGTCCGACAAAAGCAACGATGATTGCATAGGTTCCGTAGATTTCAGGGCCTAATCCACGAGCAATAACAACAGACCGAATAAATGCCAGTCCTGTACTGAAAAAATTAGAAAAGAAAACCCAACCGCTGTTTTTTATCAGCACTTTACTTTGACTGTCCAGACGGGATTTTATTGCGTTGAGCATATCAGACTAATTCAATTCATATACTCTTAAGCGGTGAATGAAAGAAGTTTCTAATTCAGGATACTTCCATGACAGTGGAAACTTCACAGGATTTGGAACACGATTCCCAACCCAAAGATTAACTTTTTTATCCAGAATAATTTTTCCATTTGAATTCAGAAACAACATCATGGAGTCAGTCCAAGCTAATCCTCGATCCAGAACAGCTCTACCAACAAATGCATCATCCACAATTACATAATGAACATTAAGAGTCCGAACAGCATCTTCAAAAGTTTGTCCGGGAATCCCTGCATATTGATTAAACCAGGAGTTGGAATAAAATCTTCTTTCTTTGAATGGCAAATAATAAAGAGCTAGTCCCATTATACCAGTCTCTTTTTCAGGAATGACATCGTGTACGGAAACATTCATCGATTTAAATTCCTTCGCATATTTAATATCGGAAGGAACATTCATTGCTATGACAGCAAAATTGCCAAAGAGCAGTAAGAATGAAACAGCCAGCGCCAGCTTTTCCTTTTTCATTCCATACCAATTAGAAATACAGGAAGCAAAAATGATCATTACAAAAGGAGCAACTATTACATTGTAATTTCCAAAACTTCCACTGAACAGAAAAAGAAAGAGCAATGATCCGAAAATGCAAATTGAAAGAAGCTGCAGCTGTGTCTGAGTAAAAACTCCGCTTTTCTTTTTCTGATTGTAAAACAATAGTGTAAATGACAGACAGAATATTATAAAAGAGAATGGTCTTGAAAGCAAATTAATGGCCGTAAATTTTTTATAAAATGCCAATGGAATAGTTGGAATGTAACGCAGTCCTTTTACCAGTACAGGCGGCCCTTGGTAATTAAAATAATTTCCACCTCCGGAAGCATCGGCAAATTCACGAATGGAATTCATCAGGTATAGAAAAAAAACTGCACCTGCCATCAGACCAATTCCTATTAATACGGTATTTACATGTTTGAATCGTTTCCACTCTGTAATAAGGTAAATTGACCCCATCACACCCGGAATGATAATGGCAGATGGGTGAACGAGAAAAGAAGGAATCCATGCATAAATTCCTGCTACTAAATATAATCTGCTTTTCTTTCGCTCTTCCTTTTGATCTTTCGCTTTCATCATTAACAAGACACCGGCAAGTAATGCAGCCGTAATTAACAACTCTGCTCTTTCCCTATGGATCTGACTAAAGAAATCAGGAAAAAATAAAAGTAAAGCAACAGC
>JAYSPU010000037.1:0-27376 GCA_043721935.1 Bacteroidota bacterium
TTGTAATTCCAGTCCGGTATGAAATAAATCAGAATAGGATAAGTTAAGTCCTGAATAAATTACAGCCGGATATTTGGTTGTGACTACATCTCCCTGACTATTGGTAACAGAAGAATAACGGTCAGATGTCCCTGATATCGAATAGGCAAAACATATGTTTTCAGACAAAGGAAGTTGCATCTGCCAATTAATTCTGTGTTGTGGAAAAGCCAAAACACGTGTTGGGTGATCCGGAACCGAGTAGGTAGAAATAACCGAATTTACAGCAGGTATAAAAAAAGAATAATTTAAATTGGACAACCAGCGATTATATTTCCATTTGTATTCAACCTCCAATCCTCTTGTTCCTGTCGGTTGGTCATTTTTGTATTTATCATTATTTAATGAGTCATAAAAATATACGATTGTATTCTGTGTAACAATATCAAATACATTGGCTGTTAGGTATGACCTGTCAGTTAATTTATATCCTAATTCTACTTCAGATACAATAGTATTCTCCGGATTAATTGCCGGCTCCACATTGATGTTTTCAATTGACGGCGACCTGAATGCTTTGCTGTATAATGCTTTAATATGCCATTTGTCAAATACAGAAGTAACCCCTAACCGTGGTACAAATGAATGGTTGTACCGGGAATTATCATTGTATCTGGCTCCTAAAATAAAATTCACTTTTTTATACTTAACAATTCCCTGAAGAAAAGCTGCATAGTTATCGAAGTAAAAACACTTCGTTCCATTTGAAAAATATAAAAGGTCGTTTGCCGGTTGTCGGGCTTGCTGATTGTAATAATTTATTCCACCGACTACCTGCAACCAATCACCCTGATCGTAACTGGAGTTGACGTAGATCTCTGTTCTATTAACATACGTATTATACGTTCCAATGTTATCTTCTGATGAAGATTCATTAACAGACCATGGTTTATTAAACTTATACTTCACACCGGGAACAATTAAAATTTTACCTGCTTTATATTCGTATTTACTCAATAAATAAATAGTTTTAAAATCATTCTTAAAAGGTCTTTGATGGATATTATCATAACCATCACGTTGATCAACTGAATAACTATCAAGTAATCCTGACAATGAAAAGTTTTTATAAAAAAGATCTGCCCTTTGTTGGATGGTTGTAATTGCCGATTGATTCTTCATGTCATAACTATTTCCATCGCGATCAGTGTATACAGACTGAGAGCGATTAGCCTGAGACAGAGAAGAAGAATAATTGAGATGAACTGCTCCAAAATTTTTTCCTGCATTTAAATAAACAGATCGTTGTGCAAACGTTTTGCTCATTTGTGAATACACAACTTCAGCATTCACGCCATTTAAATCCTTATTATTATTAGTCGTGATGTTAATAACTGCGTACTCTGCATTTCCTCCATAAATTGCAGATCCCGGTCCACGAATAATTTCAATTCGCTTAATCTGGCAGACAGGATAATGGGCACCAAATTGTAAAGTAGAGTACAGCTCTTCATTCACTTCGAAGCCGTCCCATAACATAAGCACTTTCCCTTCATGTCCCCAGTTGCCTCTTATAGCAATACCGACTATACCTTCCACGTCCACTCCAAAATCAAAACCGGGAATGGTTTTTAAAACTTCTATCAAATCCTTTGCCCCTGATTTTCTGATTTCATCATCCGTCAATACGGTTAATATTCCCGGTGATTCTCTTGCAGACATGGGAGTATGAGAAGCAACTGTTACGTTTACTTTCATAAGCTGTTCCAGTGACATTTCATAGAATGGAACAGAATCCGATACACTCGAATTTTGTGCTATTACACTCGTAGAAATGAAAATAAACCCGAACAGGAAGCTCTTTTTAATTGAAAATATCACCTTTTGATTTTTCAATATTATACTCTGATTCGAATAGTACAGTTTGGCAGAAACCTTACCTATTTGATGGAAAATCTTACCGTTTTATCGATACTAAAAATGATTTAAAATAACCGACTAGTTAAAAAATAAATAATCTGTTTAATACAAAACAATCGTTGTGTGATAAACCTGCCCATCTGCTTCCGCCGATAATAAATACAATCCGGATGAAAAAAGACTGTTTGATAAGTCCAACCGAATCACATCTGCTAATTTCTCCTTCACAGAAATAACTTGTTTACCTAATGCATCAAGAATTTCAATTTTAACTTCTTTGTACTTTTTCCCTAAAACTATTACAATAAAATCATGCGCCGGATTTGGAAAAACTGAAATGCCTGGAATGGAATGTTGGTCTTCAAATCCAATCAATGAAATATGCAAAGGCAACGATAGGGCAGAACATCCGGCTGTATTGAAAACCCGAAGTGTATAACTGCCACTTAATGTTGCAATATATTGCTGAGAAGTAGCTCCGCTTAATTCCACTGAGTTTCTGTACCATTGATATACAAACCCTGCCGGAGCAATGATCGTGTCTCCCGATTGAACAAATACAGGTGTTGCAGGTACAGGGCTTACTGAAATAAAACTTACTCTGTCCAGTGTGTCACTTCCATTCGGATTGGATGCAATCAGGCGAACATTATAATTTCCGGATTGAGAATAACAAACTCCGCCCGGATTCTGATTGTTAGATGTTGCAGGACTTCCTCCCTGGAAAATCCAATTCCATGTTGTCGCATTTGAAGAAAGATCCCTGTAATCAACACAAGTGCCTTCGCATAAAACAGAATCCGATACTATAAATCCACCCAGAGGCTTTGATGCACAATCAACCACTCTGATAAACCCGGGTTTACTCAAGGTAGAAGAACAAGCTCCGTTTGCAGCTCTAAGTGTCACTGTGTAATTTCCTATTGCACTAAAACAAACAGATGAAGGATTAGCTGTTGAACTTAAAGATGGACTTCCGCCAGTAAATGTCCATGTTAAAGACGAAGGATTTCCGGAAGACAAATTTGTAAATGAGATACAGTCACCCGGACAAATAGAAGTATTAGAAGCAGAAAAATCTACTACCGGAGTAGCTTTTATCTGAATCAAATTAGATTGCATTCGTGAAGCAGAACAACCGGTTGATGAGTAAGCGGTAAGTAAAACTGAATAAGTTCCGGATCCCAAATAAGTATGGGAAGGTGAAGTGGATGTCGATGAATTTCCATCACCAAAATTCCATTGATAACTTCCGGCGCCGGTTGAGTTATTTAAAAAACTTACCGTCAGACTATCGCAAGCTGTCGTTGTAGAAGCAGTGAAACTAACAACGGGTGGAGAAGAAATAGAAAGTTGAATAGTCGTATCATCACTGCAGACTCCATTGCTAACAGTCAGTCCAACAAAATAATTTCCTCCTGAAGAATAATAATGCGCCGGTGATAAAGTTGATGCAATTCCTCCGTCACCAAAATCCCAGGAGTAAGAAGTAATTGAAGCACCATTACCGGCAGACAAATTAGAAAACCTGGCTGAGTCGCCCAGACAAACTCCGCTCACTGCAAAAGATGAAAGCGGTGTTGGAGAAATATTAATGTAGTTTGATTTCGTTAACGTATCGACACAACTTCCTTGAGTAACTATTAGCGTCACCGAATAAGTTCCCGGTAATGCGTAAGCATGTACAGGAGTTGTTAAAGTCGAAGTTCCTCCGTCTCCAAATGTCCAGTTATAGTTTGGAGAACCTCCTGTTGAATTGATAAATGAAACAGTTTGATTTGCACATCCGGTTTGAGATACTGCTGAAAAAGCTGCTGAAGGTTTCACGTTAACCGCTACTGAAATAGTTGTATCATCTGTACACTGTCCATTACTGACCGTTAATGTTACTGAATAATTTCCTGAACCTAAATAATAATGACGTGGCGAAGCAGTTGAAGAACTGTTTCCATCACCAAAGTTCCACGTGAAAGAATTAATTGTAGATCCGTTTCCATTCGACAAATTGCTGAAAATGGCAGTGTCCCCTAAACAAACATTGTTGGTTGCAAAAGATGATGTCGGCTGAATAGCGACTGTAATATAAGCAGGTCGTGTCAGTGTATCCGCACAAGTTCCCTGAGAGGCGATTAGTGTAACAGGATATGTACCCGGTAAACTATAAATATGTGATGGGTTAACTAACGAAGAAGAATTTCCGTCTCCAAAATTCCAGAAGAAGCCTGGTGTACCTGCTGTTGTATTTGAGAATATAACAGGCGTCTGACCACAAACCAATGTTGTTACTGCTGTAAATGAAACAACTGGTGAAGAATTTACATTCACAACAATCGTCGTATCGTCAGAACAGGTTCCATTTCCTGCAGTTAATAAAACAGAATATGATCCTGCAGTCGAATAGAAGTGTCTTGGGTTCACTTGTGTAGAACTGTTTCCATCTCCAAAATTCCAATTATAAGTCGTAAGCGGAGTTCCGTTTCCTGTTGACAGATTAGCAAACACAGCAGAGTCACCCGTGCAAAGTGTAAGTGATGTACTGAAGGATGCTGTCGGTCCGTTTAAAACTGTAATGTATGAAGTTCGTGTCCGCGTATTGGAACAACTTCCTGAAGATGCAGTAAGCGTTATAGTATAAGTTCCTGGCGTGTTGTATTGATAAGCAGGATTAGACGTTGAAGTTGTACCGCCATCACCAAATGTCCATGCGAAAGTTGAGCTTCCTGTTGATGTATTTGTGAAGGTAATGGAAGATCCTCGGCATATGCTGATTGAAGAAGCGCTAAAAGCAGCTACAGGAGTTGGATTTACAACTACTGTAGATGTAGATGTGCTGCTACATCCAGAAGCGTTTGCTGTCATGGTAACAGTGTAGGTTCCGGCAGATGAATATAAATGTACAGGCGACGATTGAGATGAACTGTTACCATCACCGAAATTCCAATTGTAGGAAGTTATAGCAGTTCCATTTCCTGTTGAGCTATTTGTAAACCTCGAGGAGTCATTCAAACAAATAGATGATATAGTAGTAAATGATGCAGCAGGAGTAGCCCCAACCTGAATGTAATTTACCCGACGCAATGTATCCGGACAAGATGCTGCAATTGCAATAAGTGTTATGGTATATGTACCGGGAGTAGTATATGAATTTGAAGGTGAATTAGCAGTTGATGTATTACCATCACCGAAACTCCAGCTAAAGTTAGTGGAACCTGTGGAAGAATTTGTGAACTGAACATTCACCGGTCCGCAAACAGATGTTGTAGATGTTGAAAAATTAGCTATTGGTGCTGCAATTACATTTACACTTGATGAAGTGCTGTTGCTACAACTTCCACTCGTTGCAGTTAAAGTAACAGTGAATGTTCCGGCAGTTGAATAGCGATGTGCAGGAGTAGTTAACGAGGAAGAATTTCCGTCACCGAAGTTCCACGTGAAAGAAGTAATGATTCCACCATTGCCTGTTGAGCTATTGGCAAATCGTGCAGAATCGTTCAGACAAATAGTCGGAAGCGTTGAAAAAGATGCAGTAGGAGTTGTTCCGACTTGAATGTAATTAACTCGTCTTAATGTATCGGAACAAGTTGCAGCAATAGCAATAAGAGTTACAGTATATGTTCCGGGAACACTGTATGTAGCAGAGGGAGAATTTAAAGTTGAGGTATTTCCATTTCCAAAATTCCAGCTGAAATTACTTGTTCCTGTTGATGCGTTTGTAAACTGAACAGTAAATGGAGCGCAAACAGAAGTTGTGGTCGTAGAAAAATTAGCAACAGGCGCTACGACAATGGTTACACTCATAGTTGTGACATCGGTGCAACTTCCACTTGAAGTAGTTAATGTAACCGTGTAATTTCCGGGAGTTAAGTAACGATGTGCCGGTGACGTAAGAGTGGATGTATTTCCATCACCAAAATTCCATGCATAGCCTGTGATAGTTCCTCCATTGCCTGTAGATGTATTTGTGAATCTCGCAGAATCATTCAGACAATAGGTAATTGCAGTAGTAAACGAAGCTGTTGGTCTTGGACCTACAGTTATAGACTGTGTCAATGTAATCGTACACCCTCCGGCGTTGGTAGCAGTAAGAACAACAGAATAAGTTCCTGCAGATGCATAGGTGTGAGAAGGTGATGTTGCAGTAGAGGCAGCGGTAGCGTCACCGAAATTCCAACTGTATCCGGTAGCGCCCGTTGTGGTATTGTTAAAGCTAACATTCAAGCCGCTGCATCCACCGGAAGCTGAACTGGTAAATGCAATAACAGGAGAAGTGTTAACCGTAATTGTATTAGCTACAGAAATAGTACAGCCAAAATTATCCGTTACTATAAGAGTTGCTGTATAAGATCCTCCAAGCGGATAAGTATATGTAGTACTCTGACCAAAACCGGTTCCTGTACCGTTTCCAAAATCCCAGTTGTATGAAACTATGCTTCCTAATGTAGATGTTCCATTACCATTCACTGTTGTAGGATTTCCGGCACAAACAGTAGTTGAAGTGTAAGTTGCAGTAACACGGTCAACTGTAACTACGATTGGAAATCTTGCAAAGCCCGGACAAGAACCAACATAATAAGTAATCGATGTTGTTAAAGGTGGTGTTGTATAGGTGCTACCTGTTCCAACAGCAGTTCCTCCAACTTCTTGTGTATACCATGAATAAACAATTCCTATCGGTACCGGACCTGATGTATTAAACGTAAGCGTTGGTGTCATTCCATAACAAGCATTCACCGGATTTGTCAGAATACGAAATGTACTCACTCCTGATGCTGGCAATCCTACGCCGCCTTTCGTTGCGCCATTTGGAGTGAACTCTGAAAGTCCGAATGAATTTGTTGTGCCATTTACTCCTCCATTTGTTGTTCGAGTGGGAGCGCCACTTGATATAGCAATGTAACCACCGCCACCACCGCCACCCGGTCCTTCGGCTTCATTTGTAAACAAAGGAACAATCTGATTTCCTCCATTACCACCATTTGCTGTAAGACTAATTCCGGAGACCGCTCCTGTTGAATTAATAATAATTGTTCCTCCTGCACCACCACCTCCAGCGCCGTCGGTTCCATTTGATCCTATCGTTGAGCTCCCGTTATTACCATTAGAAATAATCTGGCCTGTCCCTGTTACATCAGCATAAGAATAAATATAAACGAGTCCGCCGCCAGCTCCACCAACTCCGCCGGCAAGATTGTTTTGATCACCTGCTCCTCCGCCACCTCCTAAAAATAATTTTCCTGTTGTATAATCTAACGGACGACCACCTCTTCCTCCATTGTCACGCCGTTGATCGCCTCCCCAAGTTGCATTCAATGGTCCTACCGTCAATGCGTCTAAATTAGCCGATGAAAAGGAATATCCACCCTTACCGCCACCTGACGAAGAGGATGCTGCAAATCCACCGTATTCCAGATTCCAGGCATTTGCCCAGGAAGCAGTTGAGATATCAGGTACGCCACGACCATTCCATGGAAATGGTCCAGCATTTCCGCCACCACCACCACCGGCATTGTGTGCGCTTCCTCCACCACCACCATTTCCGGGAGCACCTTTACAAAAGCGTCCACTCATTAAATCATAATCTGCTACGCTACCACCAATTCCTTCTCCTTTTTCTGCACCGTAATCACTGAGTGTAGATCTCCAATTTAGTACTCCCCAGTTAGTCAGATTCTCCGGTAACATTCCCGGACGAAATCCTTTTCCACTTGCATCAATTGATGCGCCTAAATTAATTGTAGTATTTCCTTTCACTTCAACAACAACAACTCCACCATACGCGCCATTCCAGGCAGGACATGTAATGCTTGTTGCTGCCAACAATGTTAGTACAGTGTAACGAGGCACGCGAAGCACCTGAACTTTACCTCCTGAAATATAAGAGTGTTGTAATCCGCAAGTTGTTCGTACTGTATTAGCACCGGTTACTGAAGCAACCTGTGCAAATTCATAGTTACCGCAATTCAGGTAATCGGGAATGTCACCATAGGTAGAATCGTCCGGTGAAATAATAAATGCACCTTGAATCTGAATGATAAAAATCAAGTCACCGGCCGCAAGCGGCGTCGCAAAATTTGTGTTGAATGTATTTGTACTGACTAAAATACTTGATGCGCCTGCACCAACATCGGCAATTAAGCTTGCATAATCATTGACAACTGTATTTGCTGCTGTAATAACCTTCGCACCGTCTTTTCCCATTTGTGAAAATGATGGAAATGAACAGAACAAGAGGAGCAACGTCAAAAAGACGCTAAGCAACATGTACCGAATACTTTTCATTGAATTGGCCTAAGCTAATGGGCTAAAATACAGAAAAAAACGGTGTCATTTATCAACATCCTGAAGGTCGGTCGTCTCTCAAAATACCTTCATTTTTAGCGGTAAAATCACTCCCAGCGAAAAACGCGGATGGCTAAGGCATAAATAAAAATGCCCCAGACCAATAAAACGAATAATTGAAATGAAATATCAGAAAATCCGGCTCCTTCAAAAGCGACCTTTCTTAAGGCATCATTCAGATATGTCAGAGGCAACACTTTGCTGACATACTGTAACCAATGAGGAAATGTATCAACCGGAAAAAAAGTTCCACTCAATAGAAATTGTGGAAGCGTTACGATATTGGCTATTGGTGGAATCACACTTTCACTTTTAGCAATTCCGGAAACAACAAAACCAAATCCCATAAAAACGATTAAGCCAATTGATGCCAGCGCTAACATTTGCAAGGCAGTTGAAAAACCATGAATGAGCGTAAAACCAAAAACGAATCGGCCCAACAAAATAATCACTGCTGATCCAATTAATTGAAATACTAAACGACTAATCGCTTCCCCTAAAACAATATAACCTCGTTTAATGGGTGTTGCAAAAAAGCGTTTCAATACCATCGTTTGTCGAAGTGAAAAAAACACAAAAGCTGTTCCAAATACTCCTGCACTAAGAATAGAAAATCCCAATTGACCGGGTAAAATAAAATCGATCATTTTATATTCCGGTCCTTCTCTCTCTGTTTCTTTTAGCTCTGTAATAGCTCCGGTTAAACGCGAACGATTGCGTGTGTCATCATCCATTGAACTAATTACAGAATGGAGGTAATCCATATTCTGCCGATCGATTATATTTGAAAGAACCGATTGTACAAATGCTGCTTTTTCACGTGACGCTTTTCCGCTTACAATTTCTATTGTGGCGTTTCCATTACTATCCGGATGAAAAGTAAGAATTGCATCCATTCTACCTCTGTCCAACAGGTGTTCCATTTCTGAAATGGATTTGTTCTGTTCTAATTCAACATTGGGTAGATTTGAAAATATCCGGTAAACTTTAGAAGTAGTATCACTTTGCGGATCTAAACCAACATCCAAACTAATACGACCACCTTTTATAAAACCGAATGCTATTATAAAGACCAGTGGAAATGCAATGGTAAAAATTACTGCTGACGGACTACGCGTAATAGATCTGAAGCTGGCTTTTGAAATAGCAAACATGGCCTGAAACTGATTGTACCCTTTCTTTTGTTCCATGTTATTCATCTCTGTATTCGTGACCTGTCAATGATAAAAACACGTCTTCGAGATTCGCTTTTTTGACTTCCTTCTTTCGCTCAAATCCGGTGCTGACCAATGAATCGATAAGTTGTTCAGGAGAACCGGTAGCTATAATCTTTCCCTTCTCTATAATGGCTACACGGTCGCATAGATTTTCTGCTTCATCCATATAATGCGTAGTAATTACAACCGTAGTACCTCGCTCCCGGATGTTGCGAATCAGTTCCCATAAATTTCTTCTTGCTTGCGGATCCAGACCCGTCGTTGGTTCGTCCAAAAAAATAATCGCCGGTTCATTTATAAGAGTCGTACAAATTGAAAATCGTTGCTTTTGACCTCCGCTTAACTCTTTATACTTCGCCTTCTCTTTCTCCACTAAGCCAACCATACCAAGCATTTCTTTATTGTTTATTTTCCTGTTATAAAGTCCTGCAAAAAGATCCAGTAATTCATTCAATGTCAGGTTGGGGTAATAACCCGCAGACTGTAACTGTACACCAATAATTTGTTTGATTGCATTCGTGTCTTTGTCAATCGACAGCCCATTTACCAAAACTTCCCCGGAAGATTTTTCACGAAGCGTTTCTATGATTTCAAGTGTCGTGGTTTTACCGGCTCCATTGGGCCCCAGTAATCCAAAAATCTCTCCTTTGATTACATGAAAACTGATTCCCCTAACGGCCCGGATCTGATCATAACTTTTGACCAGATTTTTGACTTCAATAATATTTGTCAACTGCTGATTTTTCACAAAACTAAAAATAAAAAAGCAATCAGGTGCTACAAATGAGGCATTCAAGAGTGAATGCTCTGTGAAGCTCAATTAAAAGAAGGAGCGATGATTTAAAGTAAACTCGTAAGGCCTAAAAAAGATTGAGTCGGCTCATCAGATTATCTTTAAACGACTTTCCAATGGGTATCCTGTTTCCATCAACGATACATGCATTTTCTTCCAATGCATTAATCTTTTCGATCTGTACAATATAGGAACGATGTACCCTGGCAAAATTCAACTGAGGTAATTTTGACTCAATGTCTTTCATCGAACTATGCAAAATGAATTGCTCTTTCGAAGATGTTTTTATAATTACATAGTTGTCTAACGCTTCAATCCAAAGTATGTCTTGAAAATTTACTTTCACAAAACGCGAATCCTTTTTTACGAAGAAACTATTGTTGGCGTAAATGTTCTCTAGAAAATTAAACAGGTTTTTATCTGTACTTGTTTCCTGAACAGAATCACGTCTACCCGGCGCAGTTAAAACAAATGCACAACCATTGATTTTATTGTTGACTGTCAGAATGGGGAATGTGCTAACTGAAACACGATGCTCGGTGGCGCCATTGGAAATAACAACTTCCATGTCTTCTCCTTTTCTTGACTCTCCTACAATTGTATGAGCAAGTGATTTAAAAGTGGCTTTGGTTTCTGCTTCACAATTTTTCATTGTAATACTGATGTCTTTACCGAGCGCCTCTTGCTTGAGACAACCTGTTAACGTTTCAGTCATCTTGTTCATGAAGATGACCTTTTCGTGAGAATCAGTAATTATAACTGCAACTTCAAGACTATCAAGTGCAGCGGCGAATCGATTGCCCTTGTTTAATGTTTCAAGATCCTTCGTGTATTTATAATAAGCAATCTCAATAGCTGTTCGTATATCATCTTCTTCGAATGGCTTAATGATATAGCCGTATGGTTCAGTTAACTTTGCCCGATCAAGTGTAATCTTGTCAGAGAATGCAGTGAGATAAATGAAGGGAATCTGATAGTGCTGATGAATTTGTTCACCAACCTGAATACCATCAATTTCGCTACTCTTCAAATTAATGTCAAGCAGGATCAAATCCGGATTCAATTTTTCAATAGCGTCCAATGCTTTTTTTCCATTTGCGTATGGATCAAAAGCTTCATAGCCTAGTTTTTTTAAAATTCGTTGTATGTCTTTAGCGACGATCACTTCGTCTTCGACAATCATTATTTTTAAAGCAGACATAGGATGTGTTAGTGTGTGTTTTACCTTAAAACCTTAAATTTTGTTTCCAACCGAAATTATTAATTTAACCGCAAATATCCACTTTGATTTCCTGATCTTTTGAATATCTAGTCGATCAAGATACTATTAATTACTCTTTTTAGGATACGGAAATTTAATTTCAAAGGTGGTTCCATTTTCTTTCGAAAACACAAGTTCTCCATCCAATTGATTGGTTAGTGCCTGAATCAATTGCATACCAAGCGATTCGGCACTCTGCAAATTAAAATCGGGTGGAAGTCCGATACCGTTATCGTGGAGCTTGAGTGTAACAGAGCCGCTTTCTTTTGACAAACTCAAATTTATAAATCCTTTTATGTTTCCCGGAAAGGCGTATTTGTAAGCATTAGAAACAATTTCATTAACAAGTAATCCGCAAGGCATGGCAGTGTCCATGTCTAAAAGAATCTGGTCGCCGGTTACCGTCAGTTCAATTCGATCCGATTTATCACCATACGACTGAAACAAATACTGACATAACTTTTCAAGGTATTCGTTAAAATTAATTTCAGAAAGCTCCTCGGCCTGATAAAATTTTTCATGTACCAATGCCATTGAGCGAACACGATTTTGTCCATCTTTAACTGCTTTCAAAGTGGTCTCATCTTTAATATAACCACTCTGTAAATTCAATAAGCTTATAATGATTTGCAAATTATTTTTTACCCGATGATGAATCTCTTTAATGAGAACGTCTTTCTCTTTTAAAGAAGCTTCAATCTGTTTCTGTAAATTTTTTATTCCCGTAATGTCTGTATCGACTATTACAATTTTACTTACGTGATTAAAGTCATCGAAAACAGGAGTAAGCGTAGAGCTAAGCCAAATACTTTTCCCATTACCAACGCTTACATTACTTTCAAATATTCTGGAATGACGATTGGTCAGTGCTTCTGATAACTCCTTTTCAATATTCGGATACACTTTGATGTCATTAATTTTTTGGCCAACAATGTTTTCACGTGGAATACCGGTGATTCGGAGAAAGCCATCATTTACCCACTCAACATTACCATCAGGAGTTGCCATCAATACAGCATTATCTGTCCGACTAGCCACTAATGAAAGTGTTTCCAGTTCCAGATTTTTAGCAGTCAGCTGCCGTGTTTTTACCTCAACACGTTCTTCCAATAATTTTCGGATCCGTCGAAAAGTTAAACTTCGAAGACGAACATAGAAGTAAAGTGTACCTCCAAACAATACGAACGCAATGGATATCAGAGAGATATTTCTCCAAAATGGATCCGTTCCATCCGTTGCGTTTGACGCTTGAAGTAAAAAAAGTAATCCCATCAGAAATAGCAGTAAACCAAACAAGGGCTTTACATTCTACTATGACTTCGGAAAAGAGTTGCTATAGAAATCAGAATTTTGCTCGTTTTTTACCGTATACAAAGTAAATAAGAAGTCCGATAACCATCCAAGCAATAAGTCGTAACCAGGTATCCAATGGAAGAGATGCCATCATTCCGACACAAGCAACAATTCCCAGAATAGGAACAAGGGGAACAAAAGGAGTCCTGAAAGACCTGGGCGCATCCGGCTGACTTTTTCGCAGAACAATAATACCAAGACAAACCAGGACGAAGGCAAACAATGTTCCGATGCTGGTCATCTCACCAACAACACGTGCCGGTACGAAGGCTGCAAACAAGCTCACAAATAAACAGAAGAGTAAATTCGACTTCCATGGAGTATGAAATTTTTTATGAATTTGTGCAAAAACAGGAGGAAGGAAACCATCTTTTGACATTGAATAAAACACACGTGATTGACCAAGTAACATGACCATGATTACAGATGAGTAACCGGCAAGTATGGCAAGAATAATTGCTTGTTTTAACCATGCAAATGGTGTGTGCTCAATAGCCACGGCAACCGGAGCAATTCCGTCCTGACCTTGAAATTCTTTGTAATTGGCCAAGCCCGTCATTACATGTGCAAATAAAATATACAGTACGGTACATATAGCCAGTGAAACTAAAATACCAATGGGCATATCCCGCTTGGGATTCTTGGCTTCTTGTGCAGCAGTAGATACGGCATCGAAACCGATATAGGCAAAAAAGATAACTCCGGATGCTCTGACAATTCCACTCCAGCCGAAACTGCCGAAACTGCCGGTGTTTTCAGGAATATATGGAATGTAGTTTGCCGGATTGATATAAAACCATCCCAGAATAATGAAGACAAGAACTACGGCAACTTTAAGTGTAACGATTATACCGTTTACAAAAGAAGATTCCTGAGTACCTCTGATTAAAAACAAAGACATTAATACAATGATGAATATAGCAGGCAAATTGATAATACCTGAAACTACAGTTCCGTCAATCATTGTCATTGTATCAAATGGAGACATTGTCAACTGAGGCGAGAGATAAATATGAAAGTGTTCGAAGAACTTAACGAGATAGCGAGACCAACTGATGGAAACAGTAGCAGCTCCTACTGCATATTCTAAAACTAAATCCCATCCGATGATCCATGCAATAAACTGTCCCATTGTTGCATACGAATACGTATAGGCGCTTCCGGCAACAGGAATCATAGAAGCAAACTCTGCATAACACAGACCGGCAAATACACAACCAATTGCTGCAATCACAAACGAAATGGTTACTGCGGGTCCTGCATTGTGAGCTGCGGCTAAACCGGTAATACTAAATAATCCGGCGCCGATGATAGCACCGATACCAAGCATAACTAAACTCCTTGCACCGAGGGTTCTCTTCAGGGTGTGCTCCCCGACTTCGTCAGCTTCTTTAAAAAGAACGGCTAATGGTTTTTTACTGAAGTAGCTTCCTGCCATAAATTGAGTGGTATGTGACGCAATGTAGTCTACCCAAACAAAAAACGCAAATCGATTAACAGGCGACCCGACAAGTCTGAAAATCAAAAAAGACCGGTGTTGTGTCGGTCTTTTTTGATGATAAAATGAGGTTTGATTTATTCTTACTTGCGTTGCGGTGTTTTCCCTTCCAACTGATCAATTGCTTGTTGAACATTTTTGCGATCATCTGCATCAAGCGGTAATTCCATTTTTTTCTTCAGGTATTCAAGGGCTTTAGTATTGTCTTTATGCAAAATATAAAAATAGGCGAGATAACTATATGCTTCAATTAACTGCGGCTGGCTTTTTAACATCGTTGCAGAATCTGATATAAGATTTTCAACAAAAGATTCATAGAACGGTTTCGCTAATCCTAATTCACTCGTTGTATCCATTTGTGTATTTACCTTTGCTCTCCAATACCAGGCACGGGCAAATTTTGGTGAAATTTCATTCAATTTCATAAATGTACTGTCGGCTTCAATGAATTGTCGATTGTAATAATAAGCCTGACCGAGATAAAAATAATCGGTGATGCGAATGTCTTTACCACCTGCAAGTTTTTCATTGTAGACAGCAATTACCTGTGGGTATTGTTTTAATTTATACCATGCACTTGCAATCTCTGATAATAGGTCTACTCTTGTAGGATCTAAAGAATATGCTTTTTTCAACTGGCCAATTCCAAGAGAATCATGATTGGTTGCTATTAACAACTTACCGTATACTTCATAGTCTTGTGCCGCTCTGGAATCAGGAGGAAGTAACTGAAACAATTTCTCGGCTATTTTAAAGCCATTGGTCGTGTCTTTAATTTCATAATAACAATAGGCTAAAATACGAAGCATGGTAATGTTATTCGGATCACATTTCTGCTTTACCTGATCAATCTCATTCAAGGCATCCTGATAGGCTTTACTGATATAAAGAAAAGATGCATACCGGATTCTTGCACCGCAATTGTTCTTAGAAAGTTCCAGGTATTTTTTATACTCTTCTTTTGCTAATCCCAGTTTGCCTAATTTGAAATATGCTTCTCCAAGTTCTCTGTGTGCAGGAGCGTATCCCGGATTTAATTCAATAGCATTTTTAAATTCCTGTGCTGCTCCTTCAAAGTTGGTAGAACGCTTATACAATTTTCCTTTACTGACAATTGCTCGCGCAGATGCTTTATTTTGTTCCAGAGCACGATTGTAATAATCTGCTGAAAGTGTACCATTGTTTTTCTCGGCATATAAATCACCAAACAATAAATTGATCTCCGTTCTTTTGCTGTCAAGGCCGGTTGCTTTGTCCAACAATTCTTTTGCCTTGTCGAGGTCTTTGTTTTTATAGTTAATGAGTGCTTCAGCTGCTTCGATAAACACCTGCGGGTCTTTAGCCGACTCGACTGAAACAGCACTATTGATTAACCCTTTTGCAGCTTCAACATTTGCTAATGCATCTTCCAGTCTGCTTCTCAATTCACCATTCCCCGGATCTTTCTGACTGGCAGCTCTTGCTTCACCAATAGCAATATTATTTAGTTTTAATTTAGCTTCTCCGATTTTTATTAAAGCATTATTCGGATCAAGTGATTTTCCTTTGTCGAAAATGATTTTTGCCGAATCTGCATTTTCAGAATTTAATAAATTGTCTCCATAAAAATAGTAGAGAGAAACATCAGAAGGTGATCTCGCTATTAACTCATTGTAAATTTGAGAGGCCGCTTCGTATTGTTCACTGTCGGTCAGTTTTTTTGCATCTGCTACAGATTGCGCAAATGCACCGGTACTGCAAACGATAAACAGACCGATAAGGCAAAAATATTTTTTCATAATTACTCTGTGTTAATTTTAATTATCCGGATTGGCATATTAGAAGGAAGTAAACCCATCATACGAATCATGCGTTGACCTTTATCGCCTGCGACGAAAGAGGCAAAGCCTGTGCCAAGTCCATTCCGACCTTCCCGGCTAATGATGTAAACGCTACGAATAAGCGGATATTTCTTAAGCGCAATGTATGCTTGTAATGGTTTGTAATACTCCCGGTCCGACCCGATTGTGTCGGTGGATGCAAGCGCAACAACCTTAATCTTATTGATGTATGAAACAGATGCTGAATCGTCTCCATCGCTGATCCAATTTAATCCAATAACGCCTAGTGCATTTTTATGTTGGTTCACATACTCTACGACATCCGTATTTGACTTGGCGGCAAATACATTGTCAGGAAAATTACCCTTACCTAAAAACTGTTCTTTTATATATCGGCTACCTGACGAACCGCTCTTGTCAAAAACTACTATGATTGTATCTTTTGATTTACTTTTATTAAGCATTCCCCATGTTTGTATCGTTCCGTTCATAATGCCAGAGAGGTTCTCATAACTCAAAAGCGTGTCTTTATTTTCAGGATGTACAATCAGTGCAAGGGCATCTTCGGCCACCTTCAAAGACCGTGGAATAATTTTATGTCTTTCAAAAAATTGTTTTTCATCTTCTTTTAATTCACGTGAAACAACAGCCAGACGTATTGTGTCATTGTTTAAAAGCTGATTAAATACTTCAGACTCGGGCAAATAACGAACATTGATTTTTGAATATTTGTAAATTTCCATGAACGTATCAATCTGTACCTGTACAAGAGGTTCATATGATTCGTCAGCAAGAATGATAATTTCTCCGGAAGTAGGAGTGTCCGAATATTTAGACGTAGTGCTGCTATTACAACTTGATAAAAGCCATATGACAAGAGAGACACTTATGAGGATGAACAGTTTCAAGATCAGGACGAAGTGTCTCTAAATTTACGATAAAGTATCATACCGCGGTAGGCAGAGTAAACCACCAAAACGGATGCAATAATATATCGGTTGGTATCAGGTAAAGATGGCATGGGCCAGAAAAATAATATTATTCCTCCTACTGCATACATAGAAACCATGACCAGGTTTAATATGATTGAAATGCGACCTTTTACAGGTTCTCGACGAGGCATTGAAAATAAAATTATCGCAATGTAAAATTCACCGGCAGATTATATTGTACCTGAACTGCACGACCATTCTGACGACCCGCTTTCCATTGAGGCATTGATCTGACGACACGTAAAGCTTCCTCGTCACAACCGCCGCCAACTCCCCGAAGCACTTTTGCTTCTTTAATTTTTCCTTCCTTATCTACAACAAACGTGATAAAAACACGACCGGAGATTCCGTTTTCACGGGCTATTGCCGGGTACTTCACATTTTTTTGAATATACTCGAATAGTTTTTCATCTCCACCCGGAAAAGAAGGCATCTCTTCAACTACTGTAAAAACCTTGCCTTCATCATCTCCCACAATTGGATTCTCAGGAATATCAATTACGTCTTTATTTCCCTCCTGAGTTACTGCGGCTACTTGAATATCTTTTACTTCATCTTGCGTTGGTGGTGGCTCCTGAACATCTTCGTCCTTTACTACTTTGGGCGGAGTAAACTTAATCGTCTGCTGAACAGGTGGTGGTGGCTCTACCGGTGGAGGTGGAGGTGTTGATTTGTCAATTGGTGGCGGCTCTTCCAGTGTGACCGATTCAGTCACCTTTGTTTCTTTTCCTATTTTAATCGTTGACAAATAATTCATGATCATAGGAATGGTGAATGCCAGTATAATGGACGATAATGAAATCACCAATGCTGATATTATACGCTTCTGGTATTTCTTTCTCAGGACGTAACCGCCATACTCTTTGTTACGGCCTTCAAAGACCAGCTCAGCCCTTTCGGGATTAGTGGCACTCGACCAGTCTATTGAAAATTTCATTCCCAACTGAATTATTTAGTGTTTTGAATTAGCTCTTTCTCATTGTCCGACAAATCCACGATAGCATAGCGACCAACGTTACAAACCAACATTTCATCTAAGATGTCTACCAAGTTTTTATACTTTGCTAAATCGTCAGGTTTAATTAATACAATTAATCCTTTTTTCTCAGCCGACTTTACTCTTGCTTTATGAATTTTAATTTCTTCGTCGTTATCGGGTATAAGGCCTCGCTTAACAGAGTCTTCAACCATTTTAACCTGATCGTTAACTAATTTATTTTTTTCCAAGAAAATTTTATGGATGCTCTTAGGACCATTCAATGAAAAATCTGCAATATTCATTTCCGGCGGAGTGTTCGGATCATCTACTCCAATGTACCAGATGATACGATTGTTTTCTGTAAGCAACACACTCATGGTTTGTGAAGCGGGAACCTTCGTACGATTTTCTTCTTCAATTTTATCCTTCACCGGCATGGTGATGTCCATCGTTTTCGGTTTTGAAAACGTGGTGGTGAAAATAAAAAAGGTAAGAAGCAAAAAGGCAAGATCAACCATCGGCGTCATGTCGATGTGGGTCGAGCTTTTCTTTGCCCTGACCTTTGAATGTTTACCGCCTTTTCCGGAACTATCCTGCTGTTGTACCTCTGCCATTGTATACTGTGTATGTTATTTAGCGGCCGGAGCAGCTTCAGCTGCGCCTTCCAAATTGGTAATCAATGCAAAGCGATTGGCTTTATTATCTTGTAAAATGCTAATCACTCTTTTTATAGTCGGAATACCTGCATCTCTATCACCTTTAATTGCCAGACTGAAACGTGGCGCAACCTTGCGGGCATTGTTGATCCATAATACCAGTTCATTACTTACTGAATCAATTGGAATTCCCGGTGTATTCTGATTCATCTCTTTTCTTTGATCGTCACCTGCATTCAGGTAAGCTTTCAGTTGACTCATCGGCATACCGATAGAAGAAAGAACCGAAAAACGCTTCATTTCTTTTTCGTCGTACGTCTGATTAAACTGCTCGCCCATTCTCAGTAAAATATCTTTACGGATTTGCTGACCTTCAACATTAAAGAAAACCCGTCCTTTAGAATCGATAGTAAGCATGATTACACCATTGTCAGGCAATGGAATATCACTTACTGATGATGGCTGATCCACTACCACAGGTTCGTCCGGACGAAACTTCGTTGTCAACATGAAAAAGGTGACAAGCAAAAACGCCAGATCCACCATTGGTGTCATGTCCAGAGAGGGGCCTTTTTTGGGGATTTTTATTTTCGGCATTGGGGAATTCTAATGGGTAGATTCAATTACAGATCAATTTCCATACAGAATGGAAAAATCAATTCGCTTTATGGCCAGCAGCGTATGATTGTACAATTGTATAACCAGCCTCGTCAATACCGTATGTAATCGAATCTATTTTGCTGGTGAAAAAATTATACATGATAATGGCTAATGCAGATGTACCTACTCCAAGTGCCGTATTAATGAGTGCTTCCGAGATGCCTGTTGAAAGAGCTACTGCGTCCGGTGCTCCTGCTGTTGCCAAGGCAGAGAAGGCGCGGATCATACCGATTACAGTTCCTAAAAGTCCCAATAATGTTGCAATAGATGCAATCGTTGATATAATTACCAGGTTTTTAGAAAGCATAGGAAGCTCAAGTGTAGTTGCCTCTTCAAGTTCTTTCTGGATGGCAAGAATTTTTCTTTCTTTATCCATGTCTTTTTCTTTTTCCATTTGCTCATAAGCAGTAAGTCCTGCCGTTACAACATTGGCAATTGAACCTCTTTGCTTTTGGCACTCCTCTTTCGCAGCACTGATGTTTCCGCTTGACATGTGGCTACGAATTTTCTGAATAAACGTCTCGATACGCCCCGTTCCTTTGGATTTTCCAATGGTGATGAAGCGTTCGATTGAAAATGTAACAACTGTAATAAAACATCCAATCAACACAGGAACGATGTAGCCCCCTTTATACATGGTTGCAAGAATGTTCCCCGGTAATGGGTTTTTCTCAGTGTCTCCACCTTCAAATCCACTAGGATCTCCCATTACGAATTTCCAGATTAAGGCACCTATGATAATTGCTATAGGTATTACTAATGCTGCAAAGATTGCCTGCATGCCGCTTCCTTCTTTGGATGCTGTTTTGCTCATGATTTGACTGTTAAATTGTTATTGGAATAATTCAGGTGCTTGTTAAATTATTTAATCTTAAAATCGAATTTCCCTAAAATGAAGAAATTTTTGAGAAGGCAATAATATGAAATTCTGTTCAAATCCAAAATTGCTTCGCGCAGTAAAAGCTTTGAAATTGTAAACCATTTGTCAAAGTTTGGCCTAGAACAACGAAAGGTAAAAAGAAATATTGGTTCGCATAAAAAACTTTGCACTATGAAAGTAGTCCGGCTACCAATTCCGGGGCGATCCCAAGAACCAAAACCACTACAGCGGTTAGTATCAACACCATTTTAAGTGATAATGAAATTCTTACAACCTGGGCTTCAGTCTCTTTAAACAGAGCAATAATGATTCTGAAATAATAGAAAACACCTATTAAGGAGCCGGCTACAGCTATCAAAACCAAAGAGGTAAGTCCGTTTTCAAGGGCTGACGAAAAAATATAATATTTAGCGAAAAAACCGGCAGTTGGCGGAATTCCGGCAAGAGATAACATTGCAATTGTTATAATAATAGCTAATAATGGGTTTTTCTTTGCCAGTCCATTAAATGAATCAATTGACTCGCCGGAAGTATTAGCATTAACAGCTAAAAGAACCCCAAAAGAAGTGATGGAAGAAACTCCGTATGCAATTGTATAAAACAACAACGATGAGGCTGAAGAGGAATTCATTGAAAGAATTGACATCAACATATAACCGGCATGTGCAATGCTGGAATAAGCCAGCATCCTTTTTACGTTTTTTTGATAAACTGCTGTTATATTTCCAATAAGTATAGTGGCACCGGAAATTACCCAAAGTGTTTGGTGCCAGCTTTCACTATCAAGTGCAAAGGTGTGTGTAAAGACTCTGAAAAATGCAGCTATGGCTGCTGTCTTTACGACGGTTGACATAAACGCTGTAATGACTGTCGGAGACCCTTCATATACATCCGGTGCCCAAAAATGAAATGGAACTGCTGAAACTTTAAACGACAATCCGATCATCATTAATAAGATTCCAATCAATGCCATTGAAGAACCTTTTGTACCTATCTGTTGAAGACCGGCCGAAATCTGATCCAGTTGGAATGTACCGGTTGCGCCATATAACAAAGTGATTCCAAACAAAAGAAATCCTGTTGCAAAAGCGCCCATTAAAAAATATTTTAATGCAGCCTCATTAGAATCAAGTGATCGTTTATTTGATCCTGCCAGAATGTACATTGAAATTGAAAGGATTTCAATTCCAAGAAATAGCATGATCATGTTATTAAATGACACCATCGTTACTGCTCCTATGAGTGCAAAAATGATGAGCGAGAAATGATCCGTTTCATTCGATGGATCTGTAAAATAACGGGGAGAAATGGCAAACCAAAAAACAGTAATCATAATCAGTACTGTTGTAAATGCAATACTGAAATTATCCATAACCATCATCTCATTGAAATAATGGAGATCGGTGTTCCAGTCACATACTGCAAGTACCGCTGCTCCAATCAAGCCTATAAAGACCAATGGCAGTAGTACCTTTTTAAAATTAAAAATCTCAGACAAGAGGCCTATAAGACCGAGTGCTGATAAAAGGATTAAGGTATTCAAGAGTACTTATCGAATAATGAGATGAGAAACCTATTTGTTATTTTAGTATTAAGATCGGTGTTGCTCTGTGAATGGCATGTTGAAGCGCCTCTATCGATGGTCCGCACATATCCATGAATGGTTTTGGATACAGACCAATCCAAAATATCATGATTATCAATGGAAGAATAACCAGTTTTTCATTTCCGGTCAGGTCAGCAAAATGACGAGCGTTTCCTTCAGCAGTACCAAGGGCAATTTTTTGATAGGCCGTTAGCATATAAACCGCACCCAGAATAATTGTAAGACCGGCTACCGCTGCCAGTTTTCCATCATATTGAAACAACCCATTGATTAATAAAAACTCACCTACGAATCCATTTGTCAATGGAAGAGCAATTGATGCGAGCATGATAATCATGAAGGCAGTAGCAAATTGCGGTGCGTGTAATCGAATTCCGCCCAGTTCATCGAGTTGACGGGTGTGCATTCTGGCAAAAATTAATTCAGCGATAAAGAACAATCCGACAACGTTAATACCGTGACTTACCATTTGAATGACTCCGCCTTGTAATCCTTGTGTATTCATAGCAAACACACCGGCAGAAATTAAACCAACGTGTGCAATAGAAGAATATGCTATCAGTCGCTTCACGTCTTTTTGCACCATGGCAATTAACGATGCATACACGATTCCTATAACCGATAATACAATAGCCACGTTTCTCCATTCTTCAACACCGGCTGGTACAACGGGTAACAACCAACGAATTACTCCATACACTCCCATTTTTAACATGATTCCGGAAAGTAACATAGTGCCAGGGGTAGGTGCATCGGTATAGGTGTCGGGCTGCCATGTGTGAAATGGAAAAACCGGCATCTTGATAGCGAAGGCAAGGAAAAATGCCCAGAACAACCAGCCTTGTACAGAAGCCGGTAAATTGAGAGCGTAAAATTCTTCCAAATCAAAACTGTGAGCTGCTGTCTGCATTCTTAAATAAATAAGCGCAACCAACATCAGTAAACTTCCGAAGAGTGTATAAATGAAAAATTTCAATGTTATCCGAATGCGGTCTTTTCCTCCCCACAACAAACAAATAAGGTAGATCGGAATTAAAGCCAACTCCCAGAAAACGTAAAACAGAAATCCGTCCATTGCACAGAATACGCCAATCAGTGCCGATTGCATCATCAATATAAGTGCATAAAACAGTCGCGGATTATTGTACCGATGACCAAAGCTGGAAAGTAAAATAATCGGCACAAGGAAGGTGGTAAGAAGCACCATCAATAAACTTATTCCATCAAGGCCAACTTTATACTGAATACCAAGCGAGGGAATCCATTGAAATTTATCTATGAATTGAAATCCACCCGCAGGAACAAATACCATCGCTATGAAAACAGAAAGCGCAAACGTAACGAGAGATGCAATCATGGCAATCTGTTTCGCTCCGTTTTTAGCAAACGCTGCAATTAGTGCCGCTAGCAGTGGTAAAAAAATAAGTATGGATAACATTAATTAATCATTGAATAACGAACCTTATTTGATAAATAAATTGAATACTAAAATTGCAATGATACCGAAGACCATGGCAAAGATGTAAAACCCAATATAACCCGACTGAATATATCGTGCTACCTGAGAACTTCCTGTAACGCCCTTGCTGACAGAGTTAACGATTCCATCAAGGAACCGTGTGTCAATCACTTTGTAAAATAAATTTGATATTGAATAAAGTGGACGTACTATAATCTTGTCATATATTTCGTCTACATAATACTTGTTGAATGCCCATCGTACCGATGATGTCATTTCCTGTTCAAGCATTGGTGGGACATCTTTTCTTTTAACAAATCGATTGTATGTTGCAAAAACAACCAGTGATAAAATAACAACTGACGACCCCATTAATATCCATTCAAACTCATGTGACGCTTCCATTCCATTGAATGCTCCGGGGAAAGAAATAAGACTTGATAAGTAGTGATGAAACAAATGGTGTTCTGAAAAAACTTCAGGTATTCCTAAAAATCCACCGAACGTTGATAGTATAGCAAGCACGATTAATGGCAATGTCATAATCGAAGGTGATTCGTGAAGATGGTGTTCCTGGTCTTTTGATCCTTTGAAGTCTCCGAAAAAAGTAAGAAAGAAAAGGCGGAACATATAGAATGCTGTCATCACCGATGTAAGCGCCAGAATACCAAACAGCACTTTATTTTGTAACCACATGCTGACCAGAATTTCATCTTTTGAAAAGAAGCCTGCGAATGGTGGTATTCCCGAAATAGCCAAAGTACCAATCAGGAAAACCATAAATGTGATAGGAAGTTTTTTGCGGAGGCCACCCATTTTCCGAATGTCTTGCTCTCCACTCATTGCGTGAATTACGCTTCCTGCTGCCAGAAATAATAGAGCCTTGAAAAATGCATGGGTAGTTACATGAAACAATGAACTACTGTATGCGCCGGCTCCAAGTGCAGCAAACATGTATCCTAACTGAGAAACAGTTGAGTAGGCAAGTACTTTTTTAATATCAGTTTGGGCAATGGCAATTGCTGCAGCGAAAACCGCCGTGACGGTGCCTATAACAGCAATAATTTCTAGTGTATATGGAGCAATTGAGTATAAAGCATTCGAACGAATAACCATGTAAATACCAGCAGTAACCATCGTAGCAGCATGGATCAATGCTGAAACGGGTGTCGGGCCGGCCATGGCATCCGGTAACCAGGTATAAAGTGGAAGCTGTGCGCTTTTTCCAATTGCACCGATGAACAGCAATAAGGTAATGGCAACGATAACAGACTGATTGTCGCCCATTGCTTTTGCAGCCGGAAATACTGTTGAGAAAGAAATGGAGTCAAACGTTACATAAATAAGGAGTATGCCTAGAAGGAAGCCAAGGTCACCAATTCTATTCATTATAAAGGCTTTGTTGGCCGCTTTGTTGTATTCCGGATTCTTAAACCAGAAACCAATCAATAGATATGAACAAAGTCCAACGCCTTCCCATCCGGCAAACATTACCAGGTAGTTGTCGCCCATGACCAATAAAAGCATGAAGAAAATAAAGAGGTTTAAGTACCCGAAAAACCGGGCAAATCCTTCGTCATGTGACATGTAACCAATTGAATACACGTGAATCAGAAATCCGATTCCCGTTATAATCAATAACATGACCGTTGAAATGTGATCAATTAAAAATGAAAACGGTATGTTTAAGGTTCCGGATTGAATCCAGCTAAACAATTCAACATTAGTTCCTTGCTCAGGTTGCGTACAGAAAAGACAGGTGGAAATTAAAAATGAACCAAATACAGTAAGCGATGCAATTGCGCCACTCATTTTATTGGGGATTCTGTTTTTTCCCAGGCTGACCACTAAAAAACCCAACAAAGGAAGGGCGGGTATCAACCAAATAAATTGCATCATGGTTTTGAGGAGAAATTAAGGTCGCAAAAGTATAACTTATCCTGAAAACAGCAATCGTAGTAATGAACTAAAGAACCGAGTTATCCTTGCTTTAAAATAAACAAGCCGCCCCTGTACAGAAGCGGTCTGTTTGATAAAGCGGCCTTGGAACGGACTAAAAGAACTTAATGAACCTGTTTTCCGGAAAGTGTTTTTTCTTTTCCGGCTTTTTCAAATACTTTTTTACGCTTTTCAGACTTGCCTGCTTGTAGTTCTATTTTCTCTGTACCATAAACAGCTATACCTTTTTTGCCATACTGTGTCATGTAAACATCGAGATCTACTTTATTATCCAGCACAAAATCTTCAATTTTCTTAAACTGCTCGCTTATTTGGTCGAGGTCTTTTTTTTGGGAATGAGAAAGAGACATATCAATAAATAATTAGAATTATAACGAATTTAACCTAATTCAAGTTCAGATTGTTTCGGTCTGAGAGGAAACAAATCAGAGGTTATGAACTCAATATGTTCATAACCGTAAAATAAAAAAAAGAATGCGAAAGAGGTAAAAACAGCACTCGGATTCCTTAAAAAGATCCTACTTCGAAAGCAGGAGCTCGAACTTAAAACTTGCGTTCAATCGTCGCATGTTGATTGCGCTGTCCCAATATTTAACTACTAAATTACCTGTCAACTTCCTGGAAGCAGCATCATACGATGTTATCGTGACAGATGCTTCGTCTTTTTCATCTTCAATTGCATAAGTGGTTTTATCAACCGCCGGATTGCTTCCAAAAACTTCTATTTCCATTTTTTGATCAGGAGATAGGTCTCCATCATCGTCTGTTCTGATTTTGGTGAGTCCTTTTTTATAATTCATCGTTAAATTCAATCGCACTTTTTTCTCCGATAATTTCCCTTCCATCACCAAGCGGAGAACTGATTGTGAGTCTATCGAACAATTCTCTTTCACCGGAAGTAATTTTACAAGACGATCCGGAATGTTATCGGATTTGAGATATAACGTATTCACGACTACTTGCTGTGCTGTGCTTGTAAGAACAAAAAATAAAAAAAATATGGTGAGTCTTTTCATCTGTAATGTCTAAGTCGAATTCTACTATTTCTTTAACAATACTATGTTTTCTTCTTTTATAAAACAAAAGAAGATTAGCTTTAATGTTTCTTAATACAAGCCAAATTCAAATCCGGCCGACATAACAGGCAATTCAGGATAACCGAATGACTTTTTAAACAATTCAGATATCCGGTATGAGGCAATCAATGCAAAGTGTCCTCTTCCTAATCTAGCCAGGAGTTCCGATTGAAAGGGTCGGGTATAGGGAAGGTTACTGAGAATTAGTTTTCCATTACTCCCATCGGATAGTTTATTAAATAATACCCGTTCAAAAATTGCATACTCGCCTTTGATAGCCAGATCGAAATAGGTGCCAATAAAATTTCCTCTCCCGGGATCGAAATTAATTCTATTATAAAAACCAAGACCGATGGTTGAAATGTTAAATCTTTCTTTCTTTGAAAGGTCAGTGCCCAATACCTGCTTATGCGCTTCTTGTTTAATCTGAACGCTTTTGTATCCGATTGCTGCTTCCCAACCAAGCGAATAGGCTCCACTAACTTTATATTTTTTTCTAAACCCGACCGCTAAGTCTATTGATGTACCATACACAACTCTTGCTCCGGGGTTTTCCGGAGGAATAATTCCTGCAATACGAATGAAGCCTTGATTAAATCGTTTAAGATTTTGTCCGACTTCTTCAGTCGTAAACTTTTTTTCATCTGCTTGATCTACGTTTAGCAAAACAGTTTGCGAACGTACTCCGAGTGAAAATGAAATAAGAATTAAAATAATCAGGATATGTTTCACGTGCATTTATTTAATGTCTGAATCATCGTCTTGTAAATCAAATGAACTTGTATAGCCTTCAAAATGTACCGTCAGCACATCGCCATTATTAAATTGCGAAGCAGCTAAGTGTAGCATTTCTTTTTGATCGGCCAACAGTACTTTATAATAAAGTATGGTTCCGGAACTGTCTTCTAATTTGTAATAAAAATTCCGTT
>JAYSPU010000038.1:0-12175 GCA_043721935.1 Bacteroidota bacterium
AGTGGTGATGAACTGAACTTTTTGTGCCATACCTTTTGATAATTCTTCCACCTTTTTTTTCCACCAACCCTGTATTTCAAATTTTTCAAACCAGTATTTCAATCGCTTCATTGCCTCCGCTTTTGACAAACCTTTTAATTGAGCGAGATACAATGCTTGTTCGCCAACTTCCATTTTTTTATAGAGTCCGCGTTCTTCCGGCAGGTAACCCATTCGAAGCGTATCATCGCCGGAAAGTTCTTTTCCGTTAAAGAGAATCCGACCTTCATCAGGAGCGGTAATTCTGGTTATAATCCGGATCAGGGAAGTTTTTCCGGCACCATTGGGACCGAGCAATCCAAAAACACTATTTGTTGGTATTTGAATGGTTACATTCTTTAATGCACAATGACTTGCATAATTCTTTGTAACATTTTCAATTTCGAGAATATTCATAAGCTAAAAGAGATTCCTGTAAAAGTAAAAAACCCCCGAACATAAAAGAACGGAGGTTGAAAATACTTACCAGCCGGAAGCCGGATATTAGTACTAAGTGAGTTTATTGAAAAAACTCTTTCATTCGATCGTAAAAACTTTTGTCTGATTTACCCGGCTTCGGTTTAAAATTCTCCATCTCCCTTAATTTTTCCAACATCACCTTTTCATCTGCATTCAGATGCTGTGGAGTCCAGACATTTATATTTACCAGTAAATCACCTTTACCATAACTATTCACACTTGGAAGGCCTTTACTTTTGAGACGTAAAACTTTTCCACCCTGAGTTCCGGCGTCAATTTTAATTTTTGCTTTCCCTTCTAAGGTTGGAATTTCTATTGAAGTACCTAACGCTGCATCAGCAAAATTGATGTACAGATCAAACAAAAGGTTGTTGCCATCCCGTTGAAAATGCGGGTGCTTTGCCTCTTCGATTGCAATTATTAAGTCGCCCGGAATACCGCCATGTTCAGCAGCATTACCTTTTCCACTAACCGTTAATTGCATTCCTTCACCAACACCTGCAGGAATATTAATGCTGATTACTTCCTCACCATGTTTAATTCCGCTTCCATGACACGTCTTACATTTGTTGGTGATGGTTTGACCTTCACCATGGCAAGTAGGACACGTAGTGGTCGTACGCATCTGTCCGATGAATGTATTGGTTACACGATGAACCTGACCATTTCCACCGCATGTTCCACACTTATGAAAAGCTCCATCTGCTGCACCGGTTCCAGTACAAGTGGTGCAAGAAACTTGTTTGTTAACTTTAATTTTCTTTTCAACTCCGTTTAAAATTTCTTCAAGCGTCAACGAGACTTTGACACGAAGATTGGTTCCCCGGTTGACTCTTCGACCACCGGAACGTCCACCACCACCGAAGAAACTTTCGAATGGACTACCTTCTCCGAAAACATCACCGAAGTGAGAGAAGATGTCTTCCATATTCATTCCACCGGTGCCGGCACCACCGCCATTCATTCCGCGATGACCAAATTGATCATACCGCTGACGTTTCTCTGCATTGCTTAATACCTCATATGCTTCAGCAGCTTCTTTGAATTTATCTTCTGCTTCTTTATCACCGTGATTTTTATCGGGGTGATATTTCATGGCCATTTGACGATAGGCTTTTTTAATTTCACCTTCAGCAGCAGCTTTTGTTACTCCAAGTATTTCGTAATAATCCCTTTTTGTCATCTCTTTACTTGCTCTTTATGTTAAACACCTACGATTACTTTGGCGTGTCGAATTACTTTATCATTTAAAAAATATCCTTTTTCAACTTCGTCTACTATGATTCCTTTTTGATTTTCTTCAGGAGCCGGAATGTTAGCAATTGCATCGTGTAAGTCTACATCAAATGCCTTTCCAATAGACACCATTGCTTTCACCCCACGAGCCTCAAGCGAGGATTTCATTTTTACGAAAATAAGTTGATAGCCTTCTCTGATGGGTGCAATTTCTTTTGCGTCTTCGACTGATTTCAAAGCTCTCTCCATATCATCCAAAACCGGAAGTATGGCCAGCACAAGATCCGCACCTGCCATTTTTGAATGCTCTATACGGTCTCGAGAAACTCGTTTTTTGTAATTTTCGAACTCAGCAGACATTCTAAGATATTTATCTCGGGCTTCAGTGAGCTCGGCTTCGAGTTTAGACAAAACGTCTGTTTCTTCTATTGATGCATCGCTTAGTAAAGGCTCCTCGTGTTCATTTCCAGAGGCAAAAGCGTCAGGATTTTCCATATTTTCCATATCGGACTTAAATTCTTCCTTTGATTTCATATCTGTTATTTAAATAATTCACAAAATTACATGAATACCTCAAATGACAATGATATTGCCATCTACTTAAAAAGGCCATTTTGACAGGTAGCCAATAAAAAAAACAGAAGAACGTAAAGTCCTTCTGTTTTTTTTACCACTTATTTTCTTGATCTTGATTACTTTGAAATCATCTTTTCAAGCTGTTCTTCGAGCGTTACACCACGAAGATTTTTAGCTACGATAACACCATTTTGATCGATCAGCCAGTTGGTAGGAATTCCTTGTACTGCATATTGTTTAGCAGCATCTGAATACCACCATTTAAGATCACTCACATGATATGGCCAAACGAGTTTATCTTGTTTGATTGCATTCACCCAAGCTTCTTTTCCTTTATCGAGAGAAACGCTGTAGATAGTGAAGCCTTTACCGGTATTGAATTTACTGTCTTTGTATTTATTGTAAGCAGTTACAACATTTGGGTTTTCCATTCTACATGGACCACACCATGAAGCCCAGAAATCAATCAATACCACTTTTCCTTTTAATGAAGAAAGAGCGATGACTTTTCCTTCAGGCGATGGAAGTTTAATTTCAGGTGCCAGATTTCCAACTTCTAAGCCGACCACAGGTTTAGGACCTTGAGCAGTCGTTACTCCTATTATCGCTAGGAACAAAAGGATGACTGTAAGTGATTTTTTCATTTTTCTATAAATTTTTCGCGGGTTAGTCAACTATCCTGCCGTATGTTACAAAGATAACGGAGATTCCCAAAAATATTGCATAATTTTCAGTTACCTTTTTAGAGAAACCGGTTATTAATCTACCAAAGCCGGCAATTGACTCATTAACTCAAATTCGCAGATCCCTTTAAACTTTTTAGTCGGTTTTTAAACTCTTGTGATTTTAGCTCCGATTGCATTTAATCGCTCATCAATGCGCTGATATCCGCGGTCAATCTGTTCAATATTATGAATAACACTTTTTCCTTTTGCCGATAATGCAGCAATTAGAAGTGCAACACCTGCACGAATATCAGGAGAAGTCATTTGAATAGCGCGAAGAGGAAACTTTCGGTTTAGTCCGATTACAGTAGCACGATGCGGATCACAAAGTATGATTTGAGCACCCATGTCGATCAATTTATCCACGAAGAATAAACGGCTTTCAAACATTTTTTGATGTATCAACACAGTTCCAAGTGCTTGTGTCGCCGTTACCAGAACAACGCTCAATAAATCCGGTGTGAATCCTGGCCAGATTGCATCTGCAACAGTCAAAATTGAACCGTCAATAAACGATTCAATTTCATATTGTTCCTGACGAGGAATAAAAAGATCATCGCCTCTTAGTTCCATTTTTATTCCCAGTCTTTTGAACACATCCGGAATAATACCAAGGTGAGGGTATCCAACTTCTTTAATCGTGATTTCCGATTTAGTCATAGCAGCCAGACCGATAAACGATCCGATCTCAATCATATCCGGAAGCAGTTTGTGAGTTGTGCCATTCAAACTTGTCACGCCTTCGATGACGAGTAAGTTCGATCCTATGCCACTGATTTTTGCTCCCATGCGATTAAGCATGTGACACAATTGTTGAAGATATGGTTCACAGGCTGCATTATAAATCGTTGTCGTGCCTGTAGCCAAAACAGCAGCCATGACAATGTTTGCAGTACCGGTTACCGATGCTTCATCGAGTAGCATGTAAGCACCTTTGAGTTGCTTTGCTTGTACGGAATAAAAACTATCGTTTTCAGTATATTCAAAAGTAGCTCCCAGAGATTGAAAGCCAACGAAGTGTGTATCTAACCTTCGTCTTCCGATTTTATCCCCTCCAGGCTTTGGTATTCGTGCTTTACCAAAACGAGCAAGCAACGGACCTACAATCATAATCGATCCTCTCAATGCAGATGCCTGTTGTTTAAAGTCCGGCGAATCGATAAAATCAATTTTTATCTCATCAGCCTGAAAAGTAAATTCATTTTTCAATACACCCGTTTGATTGACCTTAACACCTAAGTGCATTAACAGTTCGATCAGTTTATTGACGTCTCTGATATCAGGTAAATTACGAATGATGACTTTTTCTGAAGTCAGTAGGGTTGCGCAAAGTATTTGCAACGCTTCGTTTTTAGCACCTTGAGGAACGAGCTCACCATGCAGTTCCTGTCCTCCTATTACTTCGAAACTTGTATTCATTTTTTTGCAGACTTAGATCTTAACGAAGAAAGGAAGTTAAGTCTTTTGTGTTCTACATTTCAAAGAAAGTTTTTAACAAGGCACTGCTATATTCTTGTTGCACAAAATCACCTACTTATATAGAATGCAGAAGCGGTTTTGAGTTCTGACCTTTGAAAAAAATAACAAATGAAAACAACACTTCTACTTCTGTTTGTCATGACAACAACCATGTTACAAGCACAAAATTCCGGACCGCATCAACCGGCCGCACCTCCTGTCAATCCAACCGGCTCCTTCAACAGAGGAATGTTTATCGATTGTTCAGATCAATTAATCGATGATTTGATCAATCAGGAACAGCTGGGATTGAGACAAGAACTGATTAATTACATTCAAACCAACTACATCACTTATGTAGCAATGGATGGTTTACAATCAGTGATTGGCAACCCATTCAAAGAACAATTTTTAAAGCGATTACTGAATGATTTGCATCGCACATTTCCAGACTTGCTTATTTCTGCTGTCGTTCGAAACGGAGTTAATGTAAATGCACGATTTTTTAAAACGTCAGATGTTTTTAAACTTCAATGCGGGGGAGCAGATGCTATTTCGCGAAATCAAATTGATTCTTTGTTAAAGGTAAACGCTGATGCAAATGCAATGATCCGCTTCCTGGTTGGTGTTTCAAAACTGAATGAAACGATTTCAAATGGAAGAACGACAACGAAATGCTCTGCTGCATTTGATGGCTTTTACCTTCAATACCGGTATTGGGAACAACTTAATTTGCCTTTAAGCCAAATGCAATCCAACTTCTCAACCTTCATTGCTATCCTGAAAACGATGCAGCAATTGAAATGCAACTTTTCATGCTTAAAAAACATAGAAGCAGAATTACTGCCAACAGAGGCTTACAGTTCACAAGGCTGGACTGCAACAGATCAGATCACTGAAGCAGATTTTTTAATTGACCGGATGATTATACCGGGCTTTACCTATGATGCCAATGGCGTTTACACATATAATAAACAAACCATCCACCTTCTTGACGATCGATTTACCAAGGCACGAACACGCTATATGATAGGTATGAGTGCAGAGCGTTCTACTTTGCCTTATTGTTCAGGCATAGGAATGGCTGCTGACTACCTGGGAGACTATCTTAATCAATCGGGGAATATGTATTCAGTTGAAAAATTATTTATTGAACAATTAAATGATCCAAACTTTCAATGTCAGTTTCCGAATTGCAACATGAATGCATGGAATCAATATTCTCCAACAAATCCTTTTGGAAATGAACTAATAGGTTCATTATGGTTCACCTATTCTTTTTTAAAAGCAGGGCAAGTCAATCGTGTTCGTAATGAAAACAAAGAGAAAGAAACGAATAGTCTTAGAGACTTTGACCTATTAGGAAGACAGTTAAAATAATTTCAAAAAGCTCCCCGATTCAAAATGAACTAAAAGTATTTCACCGGTTGATCTTCAAACTTAATGGATTTTTCTTTTGCTTTTTCATTGCGAAGAATCCTTGAATGTAAGGTCACATTTTTATCGAATAAGAACCGGAAAAAAAGTTTAGTCCAGGACCCGTGTGATTTCAACGAATCATAAAATTCGGGAGCTTTGTCTTTTAGCTGAGGAAGTTTATTCCATGGAATAGAAGGGAAATCGTGATGTTCATTATGAAAACCAACATTGAATGCCAGAGAATTTAAACCACCATAGTAACTGTAGGTTTCCTGTTCTTCGTCCAATACCAGAAAATGTTCCTGAATCCAACGAGCACCTAATGGATGCAATCCAACCGAAAAGAAAAAGCTAAGTAATAAAAATGCCAATGCTTTTGGTCCGAAGAAAACCACAATGGCAATATCAAATAACAATTGTACCGCCCAATTCAGAATGACCCAACTGTCGATTGCTTTAATGCTCTTCAATCTTGTAATACGAATCAATTGAAAAATCGGAAAGAGTAATAACCAGATTGCTTTTGTGAAAAAATTATTTCCAAAATACATAGCTTCTTTGTAACCGGGTAAGTCGGCGTCCAGATCATGGTTTCCCTGATGAACGTGATGCATACGATGATAACGGGTAAATGAAATAGCACTTGGAAGAACATGCGGTAAATTCGCAATCATAGAAGCAATATAGTTCGGAATCTTTCCTTTGAAGAGTAAGTTGTGCGAACATTCATGAATCATTACGAAAAGCGAGTGATTGGCAAAAGCACCAACAGCATAGGCTACAACCAATACGATCCAAAACGGACTGTCTTTCAAGAGCCAGGAAATGAAAACCATTCCTAAAACAATTGCAACCAAAGGAACAATGGTGAAAGGATTTTTTCCAATCAGTTCTCGCACTTCAGGATGCGCCGATAAAATTTGTTTGGTTCTTAATTTATGTGGTTCCGGTAGCTCGGAGAATCTAAAATCTGGCATTGTTTGTTTTCTAAAACGACAATTGATGAAAGTAAAATAGAATATGCAGGACTATTTCTTCCGTCGTTTATTTTTATTGTTGTTATTACTTGGTCGGTTTTTAATCCGGGAATGATTCTCACGTTGCTTGTCTTTATTCATTGCGAGAATTTCAGTGGTATGATTCAATGTTAAATTTTCATGTGTCTTCAATGTTCCATCAGAAAGTTCATTGAGGTGTTTGAAGATTGTTGAATCATCGACGGTGTCTTTATTCCATGTCAGGTAAGACATTTTCATAAAATTCGCCAGGTTCTGTGTAATCTGTTCTTTCGCCGGACCTTCTTCAAGCTGGCCAATATGGCGAATCATATTCTCCATATTTTTTCCGTAATATTTATAACGAATGTCACTATCCGGATACGGAACATGTTTAGGCTTTGCTTTTACTGCTGCTTTTTCAGGTTTAGTATATGGACTATCAACATCTAATTTATAATCAGAAATGATAAAAAGGTGATCCCACAACTTATGCTTATAATCAATGACCTCGCGAACGGAAGGGTTCACCATTGCCATAGCAGTAATGATTGCCTGCGCTGCCTTATTTCGTTCTTCCTTGTCTTCGATTGTCAGCGCGTGTTCAATCATTTTTTGAACATTGCGGCCGTATTCTGCAATCAGAATTTGCTCTCGCTGAGTATTGTACTCTAAATGTTCAACAGACGTTGGGATACGAGCTGCTTCTGTACTTGATTTTCGTCTTAATGCCATTTGGTGTGATTTTGCAGGGCTTTTAAATTTAAAAGTAAGAGGTTTGCGCTGCGAACTGTAGACCGGTAATTTCTTCGATCAGGCACAAATATACCTAAAAGGAGGTAACTAACAAATTTGATTTATCCGTTGGTTTTCACTCTAATTGTTTAGGATATGAATCATAACAGGACGAGTTGAAATAAAATACATCACTTAAACAATTTTCAGTTTAGCAAACTTGAGCAGCAATTGTTTATTCCCAAATCCCTGAAAGAAGACCGTTGCCTTCAAGTCGCCCGCACTTCCCTCAACAGCCAGTACTTTTCCCCGGCCAAATTTAACGTGTTCCACTTCCATTCCGGATTGAATTCCAGATGTATCGTCACCTGCAAAATTCTGAATATCCGACGAGTTTACCTTTTTCATACCGGGCATTACCCTGTTAGTGACAGCCTGAGTTATTTGTGTCTTTACCGGACGCTCACTCCAGCGTTCTTCAGCCGGGTGTTCATCAAAAAAGAAATTTCCTTTATGTGGCCTTGCTCCTTTTTCTTCAAGAAACTCCGGATCAATTTCTTCAACGAAGCGACTCGGTTCACAGGAAATGAGATTGCCCCAGCGATACCGGGAATTTGCATAACTGATTGAAAGCTTTTTTTCTGCACGCGTTATGGCAACATAAAACAATCTTCGTTCTTCTTCCAGATCTTCTCGTGAATTCATTGACATCTGAGAAGGAAATAAATTTTCTTCCAATCCTACAATATAAACAGCCGGAAACTCCAATCCTTTAGATGCATGAATCGTCATCATTGAAACCTTATTATTGTCATTGTCATCTTCATCATCAGCATCTGTCAACAAGGCAATGTCTTGCATAAATTGCACTAACGTCCTTATTTCACCGGTATCGGAAAACACGTCTTCGTCACCACGCGGAGTAATACTTCTTCCTGTCTCAACAAATTCTTTGATACCATTCAATAATTCCTGAATGTTCTCATACCGACTTAATCCTTCCGGTGTTTTATCCTGATATAACTCACGCAATAATCCGCTGCTGGTTGAAATATGACTTGCCAGTTCGTAAGCATTATCAATATTTTGCTTGACGGCAAAACTTTTAATCATCGTTACAAAATCCTGAATTTTTCCCCACGTACCTGAATTAAAAGCACATGGATTGTAAGCCGGATTTTCAATCAGCGCCCAAAGTGTTGATTCATTTTGGGAAGCCACGACGAGCATTTTCTCAATGGTTGTTTTTCCAATTCCACGAGCAGGAACATTGATAATTCGCTTCAAAGCTTCTTCATCATTCGAATTAATGACCAACCGAAAATACGCCAGCAAGTCTTTAATTTCTTTTCGTTTGTAGAATGAAAGTCCGCCGTAAATCCGATACGGAATATTTAGTTTACGAAGCGCTTCCTCCATGGAACGTGACTGCGCATTGGTCCGGTACAAAATCGCAAAGTCCTTGTTATTCCATTGCTCATTAGCTTTTGTTTCAAAGATGGAATTCGCAACCATGACACCTTCTTCATTGTCACTCAAGGCACGCATCAACTGAATTTTATCGCCGTGGTCATTTTCTGTCCACACTTCTTTTTTCAGTTGATTTTTATTTTTCAGAATTACACTATTCGCAGCATTGACAATGTTTTTCGTTGAACGATAATTTTGTTCCAGTTTAAAAACATTTAAGTCCGGATAATCGCGTTGGTAAGAGAGAATATTCTGAATGTTTGCACCACGAAAAGCATAGATTGATTGTGCATCATCTCCTACAACACAAATATTTTCATAAGCTGCAGCCAGTTTTTTCAAGACAGCATATTGTGCATAATTGGTATCCTGAAACTCATCTACCAGAATGTATTTAAACTTATGCTGATACTTATGTAAAACGTCAGGAAATTTTGTGATCAGCTTGTACGTGTTAAAAAGCAAATCGTCAAAATCCATTCCGGATGCTTTGAAGCAACGATTTACATATAACTCATACAACAAACCCAACTTAGGACGACCGGAAGCATTATCATCGCTTACAAAGTTTGTGTTCTCCTGATATTCTTTCCATGAATACAAATTGTTTTTAGCAGAAGAAATTCGATTTAAAACAATATCCGCTTTGTATAATTTATCATCCAGGTTTTGCTCTTTCACAATATCTTTCATCAGACTTTTTGCATCGTCCATATCGTAGATGGTAAAATTCGACGGGTAGCCTAATTTAGATCCTTCTATTCTCAGAATTTTTGCAAAGACAGCATGAAAAGTTCCCATCCATAGATTACGTGCTTCAGTTCCTGCAATCTTTTCAATTCTTGACCGCATTTCTTTGGCAGCTTTATTCGTAAAAGTAAGTGACAGAATATTGAAAGAGTCTACCCCTTTTTCAAGTAAATGAGCAATTCTATACGTTAGCACACGGGTTTTCCCTGAGCCGGCACCGGCAATAATCATCACTGGCCCATCTGATTGTTTGACCGCTTGAACTTGAGCTTCGTTCAGGTCAGCAAGATAATTTTCTATCATTTTTTGAGGGAAAAGAGCAAAAACACCGGGAGAAACCGATCCTTTTGAAAATCAAAAATACCATATTAAAACGAAGAAATGACGATTTTCGGGTCTTTTTAACCAAGGGTCATCAAAGAGTTTTTCAACAATATCAAGTACTGTATTTTTTACTTGATTTCTTTGATTGTACAAAGGAAAAACGCATCTTTGCGTCCCTTTTAAAACAGCATAGGAGAATGTGAATCCGCCTCGGTCGGTGGAAAGGGAATCGATTAACCATCAAAAGTAGAAAAATGTCAGTAAAAATCAGATTATCACGTCGCGGTAAAAAGCACAACGCTTATTATCACATTGTGGTAGCGGATGCCCGTGCTCCAAGAGATGGAAAGTTTATCGAAGTTATCGGTAATTACGATCCAAACACGAATCCTGCAACCATCCTTCTCGACAACAAGAAAGCCCTTACGTGGCTTCAGAACGGTGCACAACCGACTGATACTTGTCGTGCAATCCTTTCATACAAAGGAGTTCTTTTTGAAAACCACCTTGACAAAGGAGTTAAAAAAGGAGTACTTACTCAAGAAGCAGCTGATGCAAAAATGGCTGCATGGATTGAAACTAAAGCAGGAAAAATAGAAGATAAGAAAGGCCGTCTTTCAAGTGGCAACACTCAAACGATGGAAGCTCGTCTTATTGAAGAGACAAAACGTAAAGAAGCGAAAGCTGAAGCTATCCGAATTAAGAACACTCCGCCTCCTGTTGAAGAAGCAGCACCGGCAGTGGAAACTGAATCTGAGCCGGCAGCTGACGAACCTTCAGCAGAAGCGTAATCGTTATCTCCTCTATAGAAATAAGAAAAGGCTGTCTGTTAGGCAGCCTTTTTTCATACATTCAATTTCTGAATTAAATTAACGAGTAAGTAATCATGTCGTACCAATTAACGAAAGTCGGATTTATTAGTAAAGCATTTGGATTCCAAGGCCAACTTCAATGCGTATTGGAGATGACCAAGCCGGATCGAATATTAAAACACGATTTCCTTTTTGTTGAACAGGAAGGTTTACCAGTACCTTTTTTAATAGAGGATATGGATGTTCGCGAAGATCAGATGAAGGTAAAACTGGAAGGAATAGACAGTCAGGAAAAAGCAAAAACATTTTCACAAAAAGAAATTTTTCTGGAAAACTTAAAAGCAGATAAAGTAAAAACGCCATTAACCTGGATGGAATTAAAAGGATATCAAGCGCAGGATCTAAACCACGGAAGTCTTGGAATTATTGAAGAAGTAATGGAATACCCGATGAACATAGTAGCGCGGGCTACTTTTGAAGGCAAGGAAATTATGTTTCCATTAAATGAAGACTTCGTTCAGAATGTAGACAACAAATTAAAAATAGTTCACCTGAATTTACCGGAAGGACTATTGGATGTTTATTTAAAATAATTTGATTCAAAATTTTCACTACCTTGGGGTAAGCAAGGTTTTATGAGTGAAACATCATTCCATTTCAGACAGTTTACCGTTCATCAGGAAAAGTGCGCAATGAAAGTTGGCACCGATTCAGTTGTGTTTGGCTCGTGGATAGAACCCGGCAATGCCATTCGCATTCTTGACATTGGAACCGGAACCGGTATTCTTGCCTTAATGCTCGCACAGAAAAGCACAGCCATGATTCACGGAGTGGATATCGATCAACGTGCATTTGAGCAATCGAATGAAAATTTTAAAATTTCTCCCTGGTTCAATAGACTTCAATCCATTCACACCAGCTTTCAGCAATTCACAGAAGAAACTCCTACAGCACATTACGACCTTATAGTTTCCAATCCGCCTTACTTTCAACAAGCATCAAAACCATCAGAAGAATCACGACTGAATGCCCGTCATTCAGACTCATTGTCTTTTGATGCGCTGATTAGTGGCGTAAAAAAACTTCTTCATCCGACAGGACGATTTTGCATTATACTGCCGTGTAAAGAAGGAATGGAATTCATGGACAAAGCGAATCGTCACGGATTATTTTGCAG
>JAYSPU010000039.1:0-3261 GCA_043721935.1 Bacteroidota bacterium
TCAAAACTGATTCCCGCTAAAAAATCAGTCCCAACAGCAGCCGGAGCAACAAAGTCAACGATTACCAGTGAATTTGCAGTAACAGCATCGGATGCATCCTGGTATGTATAAGGTGTAGATGCAAGTACAGCTCCTGGTACTCCACTGGCAACATCCCATAATTTAACATTAAATGTATCTGTTGCATTTGCTGCAGATGCGGCGCCAAAATAAATGATAAAGGTTCCTACTGTAGATCCTGCAGTAACTCCTGTGTACATTTCAGCTTTTGCAATATCACCATAACTGTTATGACCTGAAATATAGCCACCATCAGGATCAAGATAAACCGTTAATGTATCTGTTGAAGAGAAGTTTTGTAATGTGTCGCATACGACAGTAGTACGTTGGGAAGCAGAACCGGTAATAAGTTGAGTAACCGATTTGCGTGCAGGCGTTGTGCCGTTTTTAGGAGTTGTCGCCTGTAGCACTAAGCCTGTAAGGGCAAAAACAGAAACTAAATAGATTTTTTTCATTGGATAGATTAATTATTTGGAAGGCGAAACTGCCAAATTAATCTAGTTGTAAAATGAAGTTGAATAAAAATGGTTTTAGGCTGACAAAACAAGAGGCTACCTTTGGTTCTTACTTTTTCACATATTCCGTAGGTGCTGTTGCTTGTGTGAAAGAGCGGAGGATTTGACTGGCAATGGAAGGAAAAGTTTTCTCGCTGATTTCGGCTACATTATTTGAATTGGAAGGAAAGTGAACCACTGCAACATCGCCATAAACAAGCTTTCCTGAAACATCGTAAATGGAATAATGAACCTTCAAATCCCGACTATATATCTTCAAAGCGAGGTTTATACAATCATCGAAGTGCGTTTTAATATCAATTTCATTTAAAAAGATAAAATAATTTGCACCGTATTTATCGGCCAGATCACGTAGCAATAACTTGTCGCGCAGACCTGAATGTATAAAAACAGTTTCTACCACAGGCTTTTTTGCAGTCTTTGAAATATAAAGAGTCGTGTCTTTTCTGCCGTAAAGTTTCGGGAATTTGGATGGAAAAGTAGAGTCTTGTTCGTAGTACAAGGAGTGGTAAATAGTCTGGAAGTCATCCTCAGTTTTTCCGACAAAATTCCGTTGTGGCATTTTTACATCCACTACTTCTGCAAATTGTTTGTTAATAGCGGCGACCAAATTCTTTCTTAACTGCTGTCTCATTTCACCAATTTCTTCCTGAGATCCTTCTGAAATATCCTGATCGGAATCAGACAGGTGCATCATCGGACTATAAGGAATGAGTAAAACTTTCGGAACAGCCTGAGATGAGTCGTCCTGGGCCGTGACGAATAAAGGCGAACTGCTAAAGAAAAAAAGCAGAACGATTAAAAAGAAACGATTGATTGTTAGTTGAGCAGGTGTTTCCAAATGTCGTTACCGATGGTGAAGGCCATTAATGAAAGAAGAATAATCATTCCTGTTACTTGTGCGCGTTCCATGAATTTGTCGGAGAATTTTTTTCTCGTGACAGATTCAATGACAAGAAATACGACGTGACCGCCATCAAGTGCAGGAATAGGCAACATGTTCATAAAGGCCAGCACCATAGAGAGCAATCCGGTAATAGTCCAGAAGCGATGCCAGTCCCAGACTCCTCCGTAAATAGTTGCAATTCCAATTGGTCCTTGTACAGAATCCGTTGCTTTTTCTTTGCCAATAAAAACCTGTTTCAATCCTTTCAGGTTTGAGACAATGGCTTCATAGGCATCTTTAGCTCCATATTTAAAAGCAGAGCCGAGTGTATATTTAGTCATTGGATAATTTCCGAAATCAGGATGATACGTAATGCCTATCATTCCCGAATCACTAACCACTGCCTGAATCATCAGCGAGTCATTGTTACGAACTACTTGCATGCTGATCGGTTTGCCTTTATTTTCAGTGATTACTTTTCGGCAACCTTCCATTGAAAATAAGCGCACACCGTTAATACTGACAATGTGATCCTCCTTTTTTAATCCGGCTGCATCAGCAGGTTTCCCCGGAATGATACTGTCAACCTGAAGATTCGCACGATATGGTCCGATGAAATTTCCGCGGCCTGCTTTTATTGTAGTGCGGTAAAAATCTTCCGGTATGGTGATGTCAAAAGTTTTTCCGTCTCGCTCTACTGTTAATACGCAGCCAAAAATAACACGGGAAGAAAGCAGTTCTTCGAAGCGATCGAAATGTTTACCATCAATAGCAACAATCTTGTCATTGGATTGAAGTCCGACTTCTTTGCCTAAATCAAAAGCATATATACCATCCGTTACAGTTGAATTCGACAAGTATTCTTTATCGTATTTTACGATTATCATCGTATAAATTGCAATTCCCAGAATTACGTTCATTGTTACTCCGGCTAACATTACAATCAATCGTTGCCAGGCCGGTTTGGATCTGAATTCCCATGGCTCAGGAGCTTTTTTCATTGCTTCCTTGTCCATGCTTTCGTCTATCATACCGGCAATTTTAACATAGCCACCCAAAGGCAACCAGCCAATACCGTATTCAGTATCTCCTTTTTTGAAGCTAAAGAATTTGAATCCCCATGCGTCGAAGAATAAATAAAACTTTTCGACTCTGATTCCGAAAGCGCGCGCGGCAAGAAAATGACCGAGCTCGTGTAATGATACCAATATTGCAAGACCCAAAATCAACTGGGCCGCCATTATTAATCCTGACATCTACTGTTATTAAATGAATGAATGATTATTGAGAGTTTCGCAATGTTTAACGTTAACCAGGCAGGAATATTTATGCAGGCAAAAATTCCTCCGCCATTCTTCTCGTCTCTGAATCGGTATGAACGTAGTCTTCATAAGCAGGGTTGCTGACAAATGAAACTTTACGTAAACAATCTTCTATCAATTCGCTGATTTCAAGAAAACCAATTCTGTCTTTCAGAAATGCATCTACAGCAATTTCATTTGCTGCATTGAGAATACACGGCATATTTCCACCTGTTTTCATCGCTTCAATTGCCAATGCAAGATTACGAAAAGTTTCTGTATCAGGGAGTTCGAATGTGAGTGAGGGATAATTCAAAAAATTAAACCTTTTAAAATCAGACTTTAATCGCTTTGGGAATCCTAATGCATATTGAATCGGCAGCTTCATGTCGGGCAAACCCATTTGTGCTTTCATCGAACCGTCTTCAAATTGTACAATACTGTGAATGATACTTTGAGGATGAACAATGACGTCGATTTGTTCCGGTTCTAAACCGAA
>JAYSPU010000040.1:0-3703 GCA_043721935.1 Bacteroidota bacterium
TGATACTTCCTTCAAAACTGGGTTATGGTGCAGAGGGGATTAGAAATCCATCAACAGGAAAATACATCGTTCCACCTTACACACCTTTGATTTTCGATATCAGTATTGAAGAGGTAGAAGATATGCCGTCTGTAACAGGATTGTAATACGTTGATTCAAGACTGTAATGAGTCTTCGGTTAATTTCCAATTAGAAATATAGCGGGGATTTTCCCTAATTCGGGAACTCTTTTTTTCCAATTTGCAATTGTTCTGGTCACAATTTTTTCTCTGGGAGAAGTCAATAAGGATGCAATGCAAAAAAGTGAATCGTCTTCACAAGTTCCAAGAACGTCTTGTATCAATGCCTGATTACGATAAGGCGTTTCAATAAATATTTGAGTTTGTTTTTTACGGATAGCTTCTTTTTCTAATTCTTTAATTTTCCTTTTTCGAACAGCCGTTTCACGTGGAAGGTAACCATGGAAAACAAAAGACTGACCATTCAATCCACTCGCCATGAGTGCAAGCAAAATACTGGAAGGTCCAATTAAAGGCTGAACTTTTATATTAGCTTCATGAGCCATTCTGACAACTTCACTACCCGGATCAGCAACTGCAGGACATCCTGCTTCACTCAGTAAACCGATTGACTTCCCGGCCTTCAAAGGTTTTAATAAATCCTGCACTTCAGATTCAGGAGTATGTTCATTCAACGAATGCATAATTAATTCCTGCAAAGGTTTTACTGTGCCAACTCTTTTTAAAAATTGGCGTGCTGTCTTCGGATTCTCGACAATGAACTCATCCAATTGCTTTACAATTTCTAAATGTTGCGCCGGTAAAACATCCATACTCTCTTCTGATAAAAAAGTGGGGATTAAATATAGAGTAGGTGAGTGTTTCATTTATTTTATTTGTTGTTGACTGAAGTAGAAGCGGAAATAGAATCTGCAAGTTTATCACAGGCACGATCCAGCAGCAAGAAAACATCATGAAAATCACGCGGTCCGCCAAACCATGGATCGGGTACTTCTTGTAAAGAGTTTTCGTTTAATAGTTCTAAAAGTAATTTTACTTTTCCCTTTTGAACATCATCTTTTGCCAGAGAAAGAACATTGGATAAATTGGAATGATCCATGACAAAAATTTTATCAAACCGATCAAAGTCTGCATTTGTAAATTGACGGCCCCGGAGGGTTGAAATATCAACTCCGAATTCCTTTGCAACTGCAATAGCTCTTGAATCCGGTGCCTGTCCAATATGATAGGGAGCAGTACCGGCAGAGTCTACGGAAATATCAATTTTTTTTTCTCCTGCTTTTTTTCTAAAGACACCTTCAGCCATTGGAGATCGACAAATATTTCCCAGGCATACCATTAATACTTTCATTGTAATTTTTTAGATTTTATTAAAATAGCTAGAGACATTTATTTTACCTGAACAGAACTAAAATCTGTTGTCGGTTTTAAAGTTGAAAGTGTCCATGCAAATCCTTTATTGATAACTATAAGAGGCTTTCCTATTAATTCTTTTCCTATGAAAGGATTGTTTTTTGATTTGGATAATATGTCACTTGACTGAACTATCCATTTTTTTTCAGAATCAAAAACAGTCAGATTCGCTTCATGTCCTTCTTCAATCAATCCGACTTTCAAACCGGCTATGCATCTTGGTCGGCTAGTAAATTTGGAAATCAATTCAGGTATACTCATTTTATCATGCAATACTGTTCGGGCAACAGCGAAAGCAGTTTCAATCCCTGAAGCACCATCTGCAGCAAGTGCGAATTCTTTCTTTTTGTTTTCTATATCTTCCGGTTGATGATCAGAGCAAATACAATCTATTGTTCCATCCGCTAATCCTTGAATTAATGCTTGTTGATCAGACTTAGAGCGTAATGGTGGAAGCAATTTTAAATTCGTGTCAAATTCTGAAAGCTCTTCATCGCTTAGCATTAAATAAATTGCTGCAACGTCTGCTGTTACTTTCAGCCCTTTGGATTTTGCTTCCCGAATGAGTCGAACGCTTCCACTTGTGGTTATGGTAGAAAAGTGCAAAGGTGCTCCGGTGTATTCAGCAAGGAAAAGATGCGTTGCAATCATGACTTCTTCTGCAACTGAAGGGATGCCTTTTAAACCGAGCGAAGCTGATTGAACACTTTCATTTATTATTCCATGTGCAGCGATTGATTTGTCCTGGCAATACGTAAAAATTCTTCCACCAAAATGATTGGAATATTGCAATGCCCGAATTAACAATCCTGAATCGTCTATTGGTTTCTTGTCGTCTGTAAATACATGAACTCCTGCCTGAAACATATCATACATTTCAGAAACATCTTTTCCCAGATGACCTGCAGATACAGTTCCGGCCGGAACAATATCAATAGGAAGTGTTTTGCTGCGTTGTAAAATATACTCAACTTTTGTCCTGTCAGAAAGAGGTGGCTCAGTTGAAGGCATCATCAATACGCCTGTGAATCCTCCTTTTAAAGCAGCAAGTGATCCGCTTTTCAAATCTTCTTTACATTCATGTCCGGGTTCACGAAAGTTTACATGAAGATCAAACCATCCAGTTGAAACATGAAGTGCTGATCCATCAATGATTTCATCAGCTTCATCTGTGATAGAGTTGGGAGAATTGATTTTGACGATAGTATGATCATAGATCAATACATCTTTCTTTGTTAAATGATGATGACTACCCGGCGAGATTATAAAAATATTTTTCAGCAGAATTTTCATGCCTTTTGGGGAGTTGGTTTATAAAAACGAATGAGAAGTATTTCTGTCGCTAAGAATAAAAGAGTAAACAGAATACAATATTTCCAAAGACGCTTTCCTTCATTGAGCTGTGTAACCGCATGAGACAAATCTTTTCCATCAGGTGAAATTAGCTCTGCATTTAAATTTTCTTTTCCGCTTAATAAACTACTGATTTCGTCTGCAGTTAAGGTAGTCAGATCCGATTCTGTTCGGTCGAAATTAAATGCAATAACAGAAAGCAATTTATTTCCGGAATACACATCGTAATTTCCGGCTTTATTTACCTGATTATGTAGCGTAATTACCGTTTGATCACCGATAATCCTAACTTCTGGAATAATATCAAACTTGAGATCCGTATTGATAAGATGAAGAATATTGTCAGCACTGATCACAGTATCGGTAATGGCAAAATCATGGTTTCTGCCTATGATCAAAGGATGATTAATTTCCGAAGAGTTTTTTAATGCAGCTCTTAATATTACCGGAACAAATAGAGCATGTCTGGCAAAATTTCCGGATTCATTGTCAAGGCTTGAACTAATTGCATAAACATTTCCACGACCTGAAGTGGAAGCAATCAGAAAGGCATTTCCACTTTGAAGTGTCATTACAGCCTGACTATTCTTTCCCGTAGCATTTGAAAATGTATACGCATTGTTTACAACAGGTAAGTCTAAATTCTCAGGAAGAGATTTTCCTTTTTCAAAGACATCATTAAAAAGAGAATGACGAGATTCTATTTTTGATACCTTATCAATTGAATTCGTTTTTTGCGAAAACGATTGAATGTTCAATTGGTCGGAAAGCATCCGGTAAGAAGAGAAATCAATAAAAGGAGATGGAATAATAAAAACACTGCCGCCTTGATTGATGTATTTTTTTATTTCCTGGATAAGTCCGGAAGAAATATTATCCAATTCATTCAATACAATTAATTGCATAGATGAAAAAGA
>JAYSPU010000041.1:0-8847 GCA_043721935.1 Bacteroidota bacterium
AATCGCAAAACATTTGTGAAAAAAAATACTCATAAATGCTGCAAATAGTAATGAACAGGTAATTGTTTAAATGATCCTGATACAATCAAAATAGTAATGAATTGAACACTTTAGCGAGCAACCTCGTCGTTCTCCGAAGGATAAACCCGACTCTGAATATCCATCTAATGATTTGGATGTTAACGATTAAAATCCGGATGATTATCTATCATTAGTATGTTTCCAGTAATGATTTTATAAAAAAAAGAAAACCTGAAAATCCACCCTGACTTGTAAACTAAAAAGAGGCTGTATCAAAAGCTTTGGATTGAACTGAATAATTTCAGGTTCTTTCATTAAGCACAGTTCGACCCGGGGATGAATGAAACTTGATTGAATAATCAAATTATTTTCCCGGATAAAAATCTAAATAAATAAAGGCTATTTCAAAAGTTTGAGATTGAGATTGAACTGAATAATTTCAGGTTCCTTACTAAGCATATTTCGCCCCGGGGATGAATGAAACTTGATTGGATAATCAAATTATTTTTCCCGGATTGGAATCTAAATAAATAGTAGCTAATTCAAAAACTTGAGATTGAACTGAAAAAAAAATATGGCTCATTTTAAAATACAATTCGCCCCGGGGCTGAATATATCTTGAATAGATGATCAAAATTTTTCTCCCTAATTACGAAATTTCTATCTCTAAAACCTGTAGAAGATCTGCCTCTGTAAGGCTTTTGCCATGCAATTTATCCCCTGGTTTTTCCCCTTTGCATGACTACCCAATTCAGGGCAATTCAATTAAATGATCAAAGAACTCAATTTCAAAAAATATATACAACCACCTATTTGATAGTTAATTGTTGATGGATTTTATTTTAACCGGAAGCATTATTGGTTAAAGTTAACCTTTATGAATTGATCAGAAATTAAAGTCGGTGCATTTCCATTTCAAGAACACTGTTCACTCCTCATGGACATTTTCTGATAAGTTCATCCGCAAATTATGATCAGACAACCATTTTAAAGCGCTATTGAAGAAAACTTCAGGCGGCTTAAAAAAAGAAAGAGGCTGACAACATGTATTTTTGAGTCAGCCTCTATTTAGTTGGAAGAAAAGCCAAATAGCTTAATAGTCGCGTTTCTTCTTTTTAATAATTTTTTTCTTTCCGTTATTTTCGATGACTACTCCGTTGCTATCAATCCGGACGGTTTCATTTTGTGGTCCTTTTATAAAGACACCATTGTTGTCTATTCGTACGCGGCTTCCATCCGGTCCATTAATTTCAACATCCCCATCGTCGTTGAAATCAGAATTTCGCTCGCCAAGCATTCTTTCTTTTCCTGTACAATCCATACAAATCAATCCTTGATTTGTCATCTTCCAGGTTCTTCCTAGCATGTCGCGATCGAGAATGTTCAGATTGTTTTCAATATCGTAGATGTACTTTTTTAAAGTTGGGTCGAGATAAATCACTCCTCCTTCCGGAACATATAACACCAATTGAATTTTTTGAGCGCGATATTTTTCATCTTTATCAATCGTAAAATACGGATTGAATTTCAGAACAGAATCGCTTTGATTAATTCCATAAGAAATTCTACTTGCATGATCAGCTGCATCCTTTCGGGATGAACCTCGTGCATAAAAAAGTTCTTCGAGCTTGAATGAATCGGTCGGACTTTTTAAAATATCTATTTTAATATTCCGTGACTGTAATTGGTCTTCTTGAAATGAAAGTCGAATATCGTCTTCCCAACTATTATCATCGTCATTCCAATAGCGATTATTTTGACGTTCACCTTCAATTTTAGCAATTTCTAATATCAGTTTTTTAGAAGCCGGTTGAATCAATGAAATTGAATTTGAAACATTTTGCTTTTGGCTAAACTCACGAGCAGTAAGAATGCCAATGAAACCACATAGGAAAATACCCACTAACCACAAGCTCAATGCAGTCAGTCCTATACCACGTGAATATTTTTTCACGTTAAACAACATTCTTGCTCCAATGTAAGCAAGCATCAGAAATGGTATTCCGATCGTAAGTACAACACCTAACAAACCCCATCCAAAATAACTTCCTCCCGGAAAGATGTGATCCACAATTATCGGATAATGTGTTCCGGGAACTTTTAAAGGTGCCAACAAGGACATGAATAATGCAAATGAAATGACTACTCCAATAAACAAAAAGAAAACGGCAAACAGCTTTCCTATTAGCTTAAAGAAGAATTTAATTATTTGTCCCAATAAGGAGAAAAACCGGCTCACGAATGTTCCTGATTTTGATTTTTGTTCCCTTTCTTCTGTTACATTTTTTTCAATGCTCGAGATGTTTACCGGTTCTCCCTTCATCTGCAATTTTTCTGTTGTACTACTTGCTTCAGGGATAATGAACCAAAGCAAAATGTAAAGGAGAATTCCTGAGCCGAAAAACGAACTGAAGAAAATTGGAAAACAAACAACAGCAAATACAAGTCGAACCCATACTGCATCTACATCAAAATAAGCTGCAACACCTGAACAAACGCCGCCAACTAATTTATCATCCGGATTACGGTATAATCGTTTCGCTACTTTACCGGTTGGTACTTCTCCTGCACGTGGTTCATCAGGCTCAGGGTCGTCACCAAATTGCTCAGGTTTTCCCATTAACTTAGTAACTTCTTCTACATCCTGAAGCGTAACGACTTGTTTTTCTTTCACACGTTCCTGAAACATTTCAGCAATGCGTGCTTCTATGTCTTGCATGATTTCATCTCTGCCTTCAGAAGCAGTAAAATGATGACGAATCGATTCAAGATATGATTTGAAGCGCTCGTAAGCGTTTTCATCAATGTGGAATACAATTCCACCTATATTAACATTTACGGTCTTATTCATGAGTGCAAAGGTTTTTGTGTGGTGAGGTTAACAGCTTCAACAAGTTCGTTCCAGGTGATTCTTAATTCCTCCAGAAATTTTTCTCCCAGCGGAGTTAAAGAATAATATTTACGAGGCGGCCCTGACTTGCTCTCTTCCCAACGATACTGAAGGAGACCTGCGTTTTTCAATCTGGTCAGCAATGGGTAAAGTGTTCCCTCTACTACAATCAATTTAGATTGCTTCATCCGCAAAATAATATCTGACGGATAAACTTCTTCCTGTTTTAGTATAGAAAGAATACAGAACTCAAGAACCCCTTTCCGCATCTGAGCCTGTGTATTTTCAAGATTACTGCTCATCTAAGTGGGTTTAATAATATGGTGATGATGGATAATAATTTGTATTTTACATGAAATGGTTGTTAGCCTTTTCAGAGTTATTGTAATTTTAATGTTGGTCGCTTTTCTCCTGATACTTGTTTTGCAGGGTTGAAGTATTTATTTGAAAAGGAATCTAAATCTGATGAATACACATTTCCTGTCCCAAAAACTTTTACAAATGAACTTCCGGTAGAACCACTGGCTATAATCTTTCCACTTCCTTTTACAATCATACCGACTCTTAAAGAACGAATGTCCATTTTGATACTTCCTGAACCATTAACTTTTAACAATACGATATCAGTATTGAATGTTCCATTTCCGAAAATCCTTGCTGTACCATTTACTTCGATCAGATTGAGATCTTCAACGGTGATATAAATGTCGATTGACTTAGAAGCCGGTCCGCTTATTACTAGCGCTCCATTTACAACTTCAGTTGTTACATTTTCAATAACAGATTTATCCCCTGCTATTTGAACACTCGGGTATTCACTTTGTGTGATGATCACATTTGCATTTGTATTTACAATAATGCCGTAGAAGTTTCCCGGATTACGGGTTTCAATTTTCCGTTCGTGAACGGACTCCGCTTGTGCTGTAAAAAATACGGCTGCGATGGCTGCGACTAATGTTAGAATGATTTTCATAGCATTTGTTTTTTGTGTGTTAGAACTATGTGTGACCTTGTTAATGGTGAAACAAAGATATATGTTTCATACACTACTATGCAATACATAGTACTTAATTAATTGTTAATTTTATATAAAATACTGATAATCAATGTCTAATTTTTATCGAAAAGGTTCTGAAACGAAAGACAAACAATGAAAAAATTTAAAAACATGGAATGGTTAAATTCAAAAAACAATGACGTAAAAAAAAGAGGCTGTCTCAAAAGTTATTTTGATCGCTTCTTTTGATTTAATACACAGAAAAACCACAGAATAAAATTACTTCGACAACTTCATTAGTATATTCATTACAAAAACTTCTCTTGTCTAATTAACCGATTCTATTATCTTTGATTCAGATTTTACCCTTTTCGTATGAAATTTATACTAGGACTTTGCCTCTGTTTACTTTCTTTTTATGTTCAGGCTCAGGTAAACCTTGTGCCTAATCCGAGTTTTGAAATTTATGATACTTGCCCTGATTATTGGGGTCAAATTCAAAGGGCAACGGTATGGGTCATGGTAAACGGATCTCCGGATTACTTCAATCGATGAACACAATTAAAAAAATAATAAAGGTGTATAAATAAAGCAGAGATGAAAAAACTTCTGACCCTTTATTTAATCCTTAACACATATATTTCAATTGCGCAGCAGCAATACACCTTTACCAATTACACTCAGGAACAGGGTCTGCCTTCAGGAACCATCCGCGGCATTTATAAAGATACAACAGGTTACTTATGGCTTACAAGTGAAGAAGGCATTGCCCGGTTTGATGGATATAACTTTAAAGCATTCCGTCACAATCCTGATGACGGCACCAGCTTGCCCACTGACATAGCATGGTATGGAGCATTTCCGAGATACGGAGATATTTATTTTGAAACGCAGGGGAGGTTTTGCAAATACATTCCGGCAACAGAATCATTTACTTTTAAGCTTCCTTTTGGAGATACCTTAGACCTGTTTCGAATTAACGAAGTAAAAGGCATCAGCGACCATTATTGGGCATTAAGCAAATTTTCAGTTTTCAAAATAAGCAAAGTCTGCACTCAACGCTTCGCACTCCCCTATCCTATAGCACCCAAAGACTGGAGGGTTATAGCATCGGCTGATACCCGCATGCTGCTTTCAACCAATTCAATTGGAAAGACTCACTTACTGTTTTTGGATGAAAAATTGAAAACGATTACAGAAATAAAAATTCCGAAGAGTGATGTTATAAAAGACAGTTCAACCTTTGCAGATGTATTTTTAATTGGTCACGATTTTTATCTCATTAATAAAAAAACTGTATTTCGTTTTAATTCCGTTACAAGAGCTTTTGAATGTCACTTTGATTTAAAGAACACAGGGAATTTTGATAATGCTTTTCCATTCTATCTTCCGCTTAACGATTCGCTGGTTTTTATTCGCTCTCAAAAAGGTTTCCTTATCATCATCAATATCAGAACAAGTGAAGAGAAAATGGTTGTCGTAAATAAAAAAATTACCGAACAAACATTGACTGACAAAATGATCTTGAGCTGCACGGCAGATAATATTGGAGGAGTGTGGTTGGGTACAGCACAAATGGGCATTTTACATTACAACTTATCTACCGGTGAATTGACACAATACATACATGAACCCGGAAATTCAAACAGCCTGCCCGGCAATATGATTGACAAAATATTGGCTGATGAAAACGGAGTAATATGGGCTTCATGTTTTGGGCAAGGCTTGATAAAGATGGAGCCGGTAACTGCGCTTTTTAAAACTACGGTTCCCGCTACGGATAAAGATTCATACACTGAAGGGCAAGGCTGGAGCGCAAACATTCGCAGCTTTCTGGAAACAAATGATGGATATTGGATTGCTACAATGAAGGGATTGTTCAGTTATTCAAGTCAGACTCATCAATTCATCAATATTCAATCTCTCTGTCCGGGAAATATTGAAACCCGTAGTGGCTATGATGATGACAGGCTTCTTAGTAAAAGTTTTTCTTTTGGTTCCCTTGCACGAGACCATGCTGGTAATGTATGGATTGGAACATGGTATGGTGAATTGGTTATTTATAATACAAGGCTGAAGCATTCTTTTTCAATAAGACCACAGCCTCTGAAAGTCAAAAACGAAAGAATATTTAGAAATCTCTTTTGTGACAGAAAAAACAGGATGTGGATTTCAACCTTGGGCACAGGTATTTGTATCGTTGACTGCAATACTTTGAATTTTGAAAAGATTCATGAGATTAAGTTTGAGTACAGTTTTCCTGATGCAAATGATTCTACTGCTATTCCTCCGGCAACTGTTTTTGTTGTTTCTGAAGATGCACAGGGCAATATCTGGGCAGGCACTGAAAACGGATTGTGCAGGTATAATGAACAGACAAAAAAGTGGAAACGGTATTTCAATATCCCCGGAAATGAAAACAGTTTACACAACAGCAACGTAAGGAGCTTATGTCTTGATAAGAAAGGAAACCTTTGGATAGGAACCAATGGTGGCGGGCTAAACCGCTACAACAAGGAACAAGACAATTTCACACAATTCACGAAAGCAAATGGGTTGCCTGATGACAGAATCTATACTTTGGTTTGTGACAATAACGGAATGTTGTGGATGGGTACAAACTATGGTTTGTGCAGGTTTAATCCTATTGATTTTTCCTGCAAAAACTTTAGTGATAAAGATGGCATTCAGAATTATGAATATAACACGGGTGCAGCAATAAAGTTGAAAGACGGCACACTGCTTATTGGAGGAATAACAGGATACAACATTATTGACCCCGACAAAATTGAAAACGATAAATCAATTCCTCAGGTGGTAATTTCCTCCTTTAAAGTTTTTGACAAGGAAACACCCATCGGTGACGGACATCTGAATCTGAACTTTGATGAGAATCGTTTGTCCTTTGAATTTGCTGCATTAAGTTACTTCCGGAATCAGAAAAACCGTTACGCATACATGCTTGAAGGAGTTGACCACGACTGGATTTTCAGCGACAAACGCAGGTATGTAACTTATTCAAAGCTAGAACCGGGAAATTATACCTTTAAAGTGAAAGCATGCAACAGTGATGGTGTGTGGAATGAAGCGGGCACGCAGCTTCAGATTACCATAACTCCACCCTGGTGGAAGCAGACCTGGTTTATGATTTTATGCATTATGGTTGGTGCCGCAATCATTTATTTAATTGATAGGATGCAGCGCAACCGGAAGAAACAGATGGAAGAAGTTAGGGCACGCATTAGCCGCGATTTGCATGATGATATAGGCAGCACCCTACAAAGCATTTCTGTAATGAGCGAGATTGCACGCATGAAATCAAAGTCAGACAACATGCAGGAGTCAATGCCTTTCATCGAAAAAATCGGAAGCGCTTCACGTGATATGGTGGAAAAAATGAATGATATTGTTTGGGCTGTGAATCCGCAGAATGATAATTTCGAAAACATTATACTTCACATGCGTGCATTTGGCGGTGAGCTGCTTGCGGGAAAAGATATTGCGCTACATTTCAAAACGGATAGTGGTTTAAACAGCATCAAACTTACAATGGAAAAGCGGAAATCATTTTTCCTGGTTTATAAAGAAGCGCTGAACAATGCCTATAAATACTCCTGTGCAAAAAATGTAAAGGTTGAAATCTCCAAAACCAATCATACATTAAAATTAGTGGTTGAAGATGATGGTGTAGGATTCAACATGAATGAAAACCATCTAAAAATAGGTGGCAACGGATTGAAAAACATGAACACAAGAGCTGCTGAACTGAACGGCAGTATTTCAATTACATCAGAACCGGGACATGGAACTAAAGTTAGTCTTACGGTTAATTTGAAATAAGGTAAACACAGATAAAATCCTCAAAGGATTTCACATTTATAGTATGAACAAAAAAAAGTGAATAAATAAACAGGATATGAAAAAAATACTTTCTCTGTTTTCAATATTGTTCTCATTACAGAACTATTTATTTTCGCAAGACCAACACGTTATTGACTCTTTAGAAACCCAACTCAAATACTATAACATAAAAAAAACAGAGTTAAAAATAAAATCTCCATCGCTGTACGACACCACAGCGGCAAACATTTTAAATAGCCTCTCTTCTGCATATCGGAACAGTAACCCAGATACAGCCCTGTATTACGCCAATCAGAGTCTGACTTTATCGGAGCAAATTGGTTTTAAAAAAGGAATAGGCAATGCTTATAGCAGCCTGGGTTCTGTCTATAATAATATAGGGGATTATTTAGTTGCTTTGGAATTTCATAGAATATCATTGAAGATTAGAGAAGAAGCCGGGGATAAAAAAGGTATTGCAAGTTGTTACCACAACATTGGAGTTAGTTATCGAAATCAGGACAATTATCCGGAAGCACTGAAAAATTCTTTTGCCGCTTTAAAAATGCATGAAGAAATCGGGGATAAAATTGGTATTGCAAAATCTTACAACAGCATTGGAGTTATTCATCATGACCATGGCAATTATCCGGAAGCGCTGGAAAATTATTTTGCCGCTTTAAAAATAGGAGAAGAAACAGGGGATAAAAAAGGCATTGCACATGCTTACAACAACATTGGAATTATTTATCATAACCAGGGCAAATATCCGGAAGCGCTGAAAAATTCTTTTGCCTCTTTAAAAATAAAAGAAGAAATCGGGGATAAAAATGGTATTGCAAATACGTTTAACAGCATCGGAGTTGTTTATATAGACCAGGGCAATTATCCGGAAGCGCTGAACAATCTTTTTTCCGCTTTAAAAATAAAAGAAGAAATCGAGGATATATATGGTATTGCATCAGTCTGTATGGATATTGCAACTGCCAAATTGGAAATGCATGCTGCACGGGAAGCGAAGGACTGGCTGCGCAAAGGATTACTGCTCGCCAAAGAGATTGAATCCTTATCGCTTATGCAGGGCAGCTATAAGGGACTT
>JAYSPU010000042.1:0-4229 GCA_043721935.1 Bacteroidota bacterium
CATTGCACACCTTAAAAAAAGGTCCTGTGGCCGAGTGGCTAGGCAGAGCTCTGCAAAAGCTCGTACAGCGGTTCGAATCCGCTCGGGACCTCCAATTTCAATTCATTAGAAGCCATCAAGCCTCATTTCGCAAGAATGAGGCTTTTTTGGTTTCATTAGGAGACGTTAGGACTCATTAGAAGACATACATGTTTCGCTGTGGTTTCGCTGAGAGGGTTTTGGGTGTTTCGCTAAAGCCGGGTGTCTGCGGAAAAAAGGTAAAGAATAGAACAATGTCACTGCTTGAAATTGGACTTTGTTTGAATCCATTGTTTGTTTAATTTTCTCAAGTTATTACATTTACATTTACAAATTTAAATAAGATGAATGCAGACGATTACTTTGAACTCGGTTGTGAATATATGAACTCCCGGGAATTTGAATTAGCTATTATAGAATTTTCAAATGCAATAAATTTAAGAGAAGATGACGCATGTTATGATAACCGCGGCATTGCAAAATCATTTTGCGATGACAGATTAGGAGCAATAGAAGATTTTAAAAAATCTATCGCAATTTCAAAAATGAATTTAGAAAATAACAATTTGGACCAATTATTAGTAAAAAGAGATATTTGTGCTACACTATTTAATCTCGCATACAACCGATTTGTGCTCAATGATTTTAAAAATGCACTAGAAAACCTCAAAGAATGCTTAAACTTTTTTCCAACAAACGGATCGCATTTAATGCCTTACCAATTGGAAGAGATTAACATGTTGAAATATCAATGTGAATCTAGCCTTACAATTATTGAATAAGTAAAAGAATCAATGTTCATTCTGCAATCTATAATATTTTACAACTAAAATTTAAAACACATGACATTTATTTCGAAAACATTTATTTGGGCTAATAGAAGCATCAAAATTGAAGTAGAGCAATTTCTGGAAAATCGAGTTAGTCATTCAAAATTTAGGTCGGCTGGTCCATTTCCAATTACCGTTAATTCTGACACAAATGAATTTTTTACAGATATCCATAAGATGTTTCAAGTTTTACAGAATGAAAACTTCAGTGAAGATGCAATTTCGAATATGCTTTTGAATATCTGTAATGAACACATTGGAAAGTATGGAAGACTAGTAGATGTTGATATTGAAACCTACCTCGATGAATCACTAATCATTTTTGACGCAATCTACTTTTCTTTAAATAATAATTCTTTAAATGAGAACATTGGGTTACAAATAAGAGACCGATTAAAGGATAAAATAATTCTAAATTGTTTTGATTCAATATGGATCAACAAAACAGATTTCGGAGTTCCAAATCTTGTTAAATTATCTGATGCAGTGGCAGAGTTCAATAAAAATAAATCCTAATCAGAATGAATATCTAAGAACTCGTCACAGTTAAAACAAATTACAATTCTAAAAAACATTTACTTGCAAAAATATTAAGGATTTGAAAATGATAAATTCATTCGAAGAACAATTGCATAACGAAGCCGAAATTTGTATTTTGATTCATCACATTGACATGGCATTTTACTCATTGCTTAGGTCTATTCTTTATTACGAAGTAAAAACAAATCATAAATTTCAATTGGAAGATGCTATAGTTCTCCACGAAGGGTTGTGCCGCTTCATACTTAAAGATAAATTTAGAATAGAGGTTGAAGCAAATGCTTATTCGGAAAAATTTAGAAAAGTACAAAATTCAACTTTTTTAAATACTTATGAAAAGGAGATTAGCTATATTGGATTCTATGAAAAAGTTATAAGCGACTATATAGCATTTTACAAAGAAAAAGAAATCACATCTACCTTAAATCAACACAAGTCAAATGACTTGGAGGTTATTGCAAAATTTGTTCAAAGAGTAATGTTCACGGGCTATAATATTGCTGCAAGTAGAATTCTTGCAAACTTAAACAGTAGTCGTTTAATAGCAATTGAACAAATTCATATCGATAACCGAAAAGTTTTAAAATGCTTCCCTACACCATACGAAATGGTTAACAGACAAAAAACGATTGAAGCAATAAAAGGCAAATATTTCAACCAAATAATTGACGAGAATATGGCATCCTTAAATCTTCTTAGAATCACTGATGAGGAAGTTATAACAGAACTTAAAACCAAATTCATTTTTAAGAACAATTTAACAGGAGAAGTGGTTTACTATAAAAGAAGAAATGCAGATGATCCATTTTATATTACTTTTGGAGAGCAAGATCGTAAGGATCCTATTTATTCACTTATTACACAATGCCAAGTAAACCTAGAAAACGCAATCTAGATATTTAGCCTCAGAACTCGGCAGTCATAAGTTATCGAAATAAATTGCAGATAGAAATCATCCCTGTTGTATTTATTTTATTTATAGGTTAAAGTTTATTCTTTAGAAACAGGTATTAAATTATTCAAATCTAACATTTTCATATCTTGCTCGATGAAGCATACACTCCTAATATACATGCTAGTCCTTATTGCATGCGGCTCAAATCAAAAAAACACAGTTGTGCAAAGCGAAATAATTCCTGATACTGTAGTTTCATATAATACTAAGTCAACTTTGATTTCAAACGATACTTTTTCCGGTCCATTTATTCGACCATCTTATTACAGCCGTGAGCAAGATAAAAACGTAAATAGTTGGCCGGGAAAACCAGATACTACCGGAATGTTTTCAGCGAAAATCACATGCAGTGGAAAAAGTAACAAAACATTTATTATTTACAACAATACCGGCGAAGTTGTTCAGTCCGGAAAACTTCAAGATAAGAGCTATGAATGCGAAACTGAGTATAAATCAAATTTCATAGACATGAATTTCGATGGATTCCTTGACTTTAAAGTAAACTTCGAGATGGGCGGCACTGGTAATAGTTGGGATGAATACTGGTTATTTAATCCGGCAGATCAAAAATTCCATTATAGTATTCAACTATCGGAATTGATTTCCGCAACGCCATATCCACGAGAAAAACGAGTTGAAGCTTATTACAGGAGCGGTATCGATTACCAATCTTTAGAAGACTATGAATGGAGCAGAGGCGTGCTGTCATTGGTAAAACAAGAGATTGTAAATACTGATTTTACATTCGCTCATCAGATTTACGAAAGGAAGAGTGGAAAGTTGGTACGGACAAAAGTGAATAATGAAATCACAAATATTCGGGATTGATCTTTTTTTTAAAAAAGGCTGTACATGATTTTGTATTGATATATTTGAAATTTAACAAAGTATACATTTTTTAGAGCGAACATTGCCTAAAAAAAGATTTGAGTTCACGGGAAGTTATCTTTCCAAAAATAAATTAACAGCTATAACCATGTGCGGACAAATAACAGACAGCATCATATACCAAGACACTTTTTACGATTTGGCAACTTTACCATTGGATTCGTATTTAAAATCACTTAAAGATCCTTTCGAATTTCAAAGCTCTAATACTGGATTGCAACGTGGATATGAAGGAACTTGGGAGATTAGAAACAATTTACTTTTACTGGTGAAATTGGATGGCTATGTTTATAATTATCGAAAGGTTGATATTCATTGTTTATTCCCGGGAGAAGATACTGTCTTTGCAAATTGGTTTACCGGTACATTGCGTATACCTATCGGAGAACAAATCTATCATGGCTGGGATTATTTTGAATCAATATTCGAATTTGAACTTATACTTGAAATTAAAAAAGGGTATTTTATTGGGAACAAATTTAAAAACACAATGAAGAAGGGGAGAAAAAAAATGTTGAAAGAAGCTGAATTGCAGAAGACCTATCCATTTTGAGAAATAGTTTTTTCCGTTTTCAAAGCAATCCAAAGTGTAAATCATTAAATAGTCGTTCCTCAAAAAGTCTTGAAACGCGCGTCTATCAACAGTTTTGATATTGTAAGGTTGATAAAAATTTGCAAAAAAAGGATGGAATCATTAAATTTTCTTGCAGATTTACTTCATGCTTCCAAAAGAAAAATCTACCTCTCAATTGGGCTTTTATAGCACATTTGAAGAATAGCTAAATCACGGACATTCACTTTATAAATTGAGCAATCAAATTGATTGGACTGTTTTTGATGAAGCTTTCAAGAAACATTATAGTCCGAATCAAGGTCGACCGAGTAAGCCGATTCGTTTAATGGTTTCACTTTTGATTCTAAAACAACTTCGTAATCTAAGTGATGAAAGTGTAGTTGAACAATGGAGCGAAAATGCCTACTATCAATATTTTTCCGGA
>JAYSPU010000043.1:0-2604 GCA_043721935.1 Bacteroidota bacterium
TTACCGGCGCCACGTGCCACGTTTGCTAAATTATATATAAACGAGAAATACTGGGGTCTCTATCTTGTGAATGAAAACATTGACGATGTATTTCTTGAAACACGATTCAATGATTCAAAAGGAAATTTATTTCAAGGAGAACCTCTTGCTAACCTGCTTTATTTAGGCAATGAACCTTCAAAATATTACAATCGTTATGTTCTTAAAACAAATGAAAAGAAAAACGATTGGACAGATCTGGTTCGTTTGATTCGGATTATGAACGATACTATATTGAAGGATGAAGATTACATCCGAAAACTGGAATCTGTATTTAATCTCGATAAATGTTTAAGAGCCTGGGCTATCAACAACCTTATAGGAAATATTGATGCTTACAATATGTTTTACCCTCATAATTTTTATCTATTCCACGACAGTGTTACTTTTAAATGGCATTGGATATCATTGGATGGAAATTACTCTTTTGCCGCCTGGAATCCGGTAAAGACTCTACCATCGTTAACCCGAATGAGTGTTATGATTCCTGACTCAGCACCATATAAAGATCCACGACCATTACTGGAACGAACATTGGGAAGCAACCGAATTATACAGAAAAGGTACCTTGCCATTGTCAATGAATTATTAAAACGAGAATTTGATCCGGAACTATTAAACAGAAAAATAGATAGTATAGCATCCCGGATAAGAGTTGCTGTATATGCTGATGTGAATAAAATGTATTCTAACACTGACTTTGATACTAACTTAAACTCCACGATAGGCGATCCACTTGATCCGGGTAATTTCATACCGGGATTAAAATCTTTTATGGCTGAACGAAGGAGATATCTTGAACTCGAAGTTCAGGAGTTAAGACAACGATTACAAGATTAATACTAAACTGTGCTGCTATTTCAAATAAACTGGTCGGATCTCACCTATTCTGTAGATGATTTCGGTCGTACTGTTTATAGTTTTCCTATTCATATCCGGATTCTGATTGGAGTCACTCTTTTATTTGTGCTAATAATTCTGACATTACTGGGAATTATATTAGGAAGTCGCATTTACAAAACCAACAGAGGTATCCGGAAAGAAAAATTAGTAAAGAAATATCAACCCATTCTTAGAGAAATACTATTTTCTGACGACGAAAGTAAAATAATTTCAGGCGATTTTATTAGAGAATTTGATTCGATGGATTTAGATATTTCTTTCAGCAGGGAAATTATTTCAGACGAACTAATTCATCTGCACGAAAATTTTACCGGTGAAACTGCCACTAGACTTGAACACATATACAAGGTTCTCGGTTTTCATAAAGACTCATTGCGAAAATTAAATAATAAAAAATGGTATGTAGTTGCCAAAGGCATGAGAGAACTGGCACGAATGAGTGTTCACGAAGGTTATAACTCCATCTTTCCATTTTTAAATGATACGAATGAAGTTCTTCGTATGGAAGCAAGGATAGCCATGATGAGGTTGAGTGAAGGAAATCCGCTTTCATTTTTAACGAATGAAAATGTCATATTAACGGACTGGGATACTGCAAATATATATTCGATGCTGCTCAAATTACCGGAGCATCAGCGACCTGATTTCAGGCAATGGCTTGGATCAGGAAATAATGATGTTAATCTTTTTTGCATACGCATGATTGGAGCATTCAGGCAACAGAATGGTTTGCAAATGTTGATGGATATTCTTGATCAACCAAATTTGCGTGAAGATATTAAAAAAGCAGTTTTAAAAGCGATTCGCGAAATGAATGCACAAGCTGCAGAACAAAAGTTATTGTTGTTGTTCATAAAAGAAACGACAGAGTTGAAACTGGATATTTTACAAACTCTTGAAGTAATGGGAAGTGAACAATCGGCTTCATTGATGGAAGAGATTATACAAGCTGAACCAATTGATATAACAATGGCCGTTCAGGCAACCCGAACATTGATAAAGATCAGCACAAAAGGTCGATTATTTATTGAGCAGTTGCTAAAAAACGCAACACCACAATTGGAATTAATTATTCTTCACGCCAAAGACAGTAGACTCTGATATGGGATTATTATTTTACTACTTCACTAAATTTGCCGATCATTTTATCCTGATCTACAGCTGTCTGTTATTTGGCACCTATTTTATTTTATCTGCATATTCCGCTATCGATATAATAAAATATATGCGGAAAAATTCCTTTATCGATTACCGTGATATTCTTGTTGCTCCTTCTGCCCCTTCCATTTCAATCATAGCTCCTGCTTACAATGAATCTCAAACAATCGTAGAAAACATACGATCACTCTTGAATATACACTATGTAAATTTTGAAGTGATCATTGTCAACGATGGATCCAAAGATAATACGCTGGATCTAATGATAGAAGCATATGATTTAGTTCCTGTTCCTTATGCAGTTGATATTAAACTGGAATCGAAACCGAATCGTGCTATTTATAAATCAACGATTCCATCTCTTGACAAATTAACTGTTATAGATAAAGTAAACGGTGGAAAAGCAGATGCGTTGAATGCAGGAATAAACATTTCCCGTTACGGTTTGTTTGCTGCAATTGATGTGGATTGTATTCTGGAGTATGAGTCGTTGCTTAAAATGGC
>JAYSPU010000044.1:0-1727 GCA_043721935.1 Bacteroidota bacterium
GCATAAGCAGAATCACCGTTGAATTCAGGAACATGAACGATCGATTGTTTAATTTCTTTTTGGCTTTCTTTTTTTTCAGATGTGCGATTACAAGAATAACCGATAAAAGCAAAAGCAATGAATAATGAATTCCGAAATACAAACCGATTTACATTTTTTCCCATGTCGTTCCGTCTTTACCATCGTTAATTTGAAATCCTAGCGCCAGTAAACGGTCGCGGATAGAGTCTGAAATGGAGAAATCTTTTTTTGCTTTTGCTTCCTGGCGGAGAGCAATAATCATTTGCATCAATCCTTCCGTATCATTTCCCGAAGTATCGTCTTCGTTTTTTAAACCAAGAATAGAGAATACAAAGTCCTGATACACTGTCTTTGCACTTTCAAGATCGGCCGCTGAAATAGTTTCAGTTCCCGCTTTCACAGAATTTACAATGCGAACAAGTTCGAATAAATTAGCAATGACGATTGCAGTATTGAAGTCATCGTTCATCGCATCATAACAAGCAGTTTTAACAGCTTGAATATCGGAAGTGCTTTTTTCACTGCTTGTCAGTTTAGACAAAGCCTCATTTGCATTTAACAATTTTCGCAATCCTTTTTCCGATGCTTTGAGTCCGTCATTGCTGAAGTCAAGTGTACTCCGGTAATGTGCTTGCAGAATAAAAAAGCGAATCGTCATCGGTGTGTATGCCTGTTCCAGCAAAGGATGATTACCTGAAAAGAAAGCATCGAGATTGATAAAGTTTCCGAGCGACTTTCCCATCTTCTGACCATTGATGGTAATCATGTTATTGTGCATCCAGTAACGTACCGGTTCTTTGCCGGTAGCACCAACGCTTTGAGCAATTTCACATTCGTGATGAGGAAATAATAAGTCCATTCCGCCGCCATGAATATCAAATGTTTCACCGAGGTACTTTGCGCTCATCGCTGAACATTCAATGTGCCATCCCGGAAAGCCATCGCTCCATGGAGAAGGCCAACGCATGATATGTTCAGGGGACGCTTTTTTCCAGAGAGCAAAATCGACCAGATTACGTTTTTCAGTCTGACCTTCCAGTTCGCGGCGTTCTTCGCCGGCACCGGCAAGTAATTCTTCTACGACACGACCGCTGAGTTTACCATAGTGGTGTGATTTATTATATTTCAACACGTCGAAATAAACGGAACCATTCGATTCGTATGCATATCCATGATCGATGATCTTGCGAATCATTTCAATTTGTTCGATGATATGTCCGGTTGCATGTGGTTCAATACTCGGGCGGCGGACATTGAGACGATCCATGGCTTCGTGGTAATTGTTGGTGTACAATTGTGCCACTTCCATTGGCTCCAGTTTTTCTACGCGTGCTTTGCGTGCAATTTTATCTTCGCCTTCATCAGCATCGTTTTCAAGATGGCCGACGTCGGTAATGTTGCGAACGTAGCGAACTTTAAATCCATTGTGTTGGAAATAGCGGCTTACTACATCGAATACAATTGCCGGTCGTGAATGTCCTAAATGTGGAGGGCCGTATACCGTTGGTCCGCATAAGTACATGCCGAGATAACCGGGAACGAGAGGTTCAAACTTTTCTTTTTTCCGGGTGATGGAGTTGTAGAGGAACAGGTCGGTACTCATAGGTCGGTGGTCAGTTTGTCAGTTGGACAGTTAGTCAGTTGTCAGTTGAGGGAACTAGTCAACGTTGTATTTATAAAATTCAGATAAAGTAATTTTTAGTTGG